>CAKZUK010000081.1 GCA_937921775.1 uncultured Saprospiraceae bacterium | reverse complement strand
ATTGAAATGACATTTCGTGTATCATCCGGATGAATAATCGCATCGACCCATAAACGAGCAGCAGCATAGTAAGCCTGCGTTTGTTCGTCGTATTTTGCTTTTGTCTTTTCGTACAATTCTGTTTCTGCTTTCTCGTCGACTTCTTCGCCTTTTGATTTTTGGGAAGAGACTTGAATCTGTGTCAAAACCTTAGCTGCCTGTGAACCACCCATTACCGCAATTTTTGCAGTTGGCCAAGCTACGATTAAACGAGGATCATAAGCTTTACCACACATCGCGTAGTTACCAGCACCATAAGAGTTGCCAATCACGATTGAAAATTTCGGAACAGTAGAGTTGGCCACAGCGTTCACCATCTTAGCACCATCCTTAATGATACCACCATGTTCAGAACGTTTGCCAACCATAAATCCGGTAACATCATGAATGAAAACTAAAGGAATTTTTTTCTGGTTACAATTTAAAATAAAGCGAGTTGCCTTATCTGCAGAGTCAGAATAAATCACACCACCAAATTGCATTTCGCCTTTTGCGTTTTTCACAATTTGTCTATTATTGACAACGATGCCAACAGACCAACCGTCAATCCGAGCATAAGCACAGATGATGGTTTTTCCATAATCTTTTTTGTATTCTGTAAGTTTGGATTCATCAACCAATCGCTTAAGTACCTCGCGGGTATCGTAGGGTTTGGTTCGGTCTTCCGGAAAGTATTGCAACAGTTCTTTTGCATCAAGTTTTGGTGGCTTTGATTCTTCGCGGTTGAAACCTGCATTTTCGAAAGTTCCCATTTTTCCAACCAAATCTTTAATGGTATCCAAACAAGTTTTATCATCGGGCATTTTGTAATCACAAACACCAGAGATGTCAGATTGGGTCACTGCACCACCTAATGTTTCTTTGTCAACGGTTTCTCCAATGGCAGCTTTTACTAAGTAAGGTCCAGCCAAAAAGATAGATCCAGTTCCTTCTACGATTAAAGACTCATCCGACATGATCGGCAGGTAAGCACCACCAGCCACACAACTTCCCATGATCGCAGAAATTTGAGGAATGCCTTTAGATGACATCACTGCATTGTTTCTAAAAATTCGACCAAAGTGTTCTTTGTCTGGAAAGATTTCATCCTGCAATGGCAAATAAACACCAGCACTATCTACTAGATAAATAATTGGCAATCGATTCTCCATCGCGATCTCCTGAGCTCTCAGGTTTTTCTTACCTGTGATCGGAAACCATGCACCCGCTTTTACCGTCGCATCATTCGCTACAATCATGCACTGTCGACCAGATACATAACCAATTCCAGTCACGACACCTCCCGCAGGACAGCCACCGTGTTCTTTATACATTTCATAACCAACAAAGGCTCCGACTTCAAAAAACTCAGAATCCTTATCAACCAAATAGTCAATACGTTCGCGAGCAGTCATCTTGCCACGGCTATGGAGTTTGGCAATTCTTTTTTCGCCACCACCCATAAAGATTGTTTGAAGTTTGCGCTTAAGCTTAGAGATAAGCAATTTCATCGCATCTTCGTTCTTATTCTTTTCAATTTCAGTAAATCCGGCCATATTATTTAGTCTGTGAAGTTGATTAAAGCTATTTTCTAGAGCTGAAGATGGAGTGCTTGATTCACAAGCCGAAGCTCTTTCTGAGTTTCGTAGCCAAAGCTACGGTGACGAGGAAAAGCTGAAGGATTGTGGATCAATGACTTATCTGTAAGCATAGAAAATAGCTTTAGTCAAATTCTATTTTAGATTGGGCGTAAAATACGAAAAATAGAGGGTTTCTCACTAAAGGACATGAAAAATCCCGAACTCTGATTCCTCAAAATTCGGGATTTCCCAATTCTCAATTACAAGCAAACCAAACTATAGCACATTGAGATTGTCATTTATATAGGAAAGGCATAATACCACAAATCCGGATAGCCCTCATAGACCCCTTCCAACATCACTTTCCGCTCCTTCTTTATCTTCTTTGAGATCATCTCGAGTTGACTAATTGCCTCAGATAAGCTAGTAATTTTTTTATCGTTAATCTTAGTAATCACAAAGCCCGGGTCCATGTTTGTCCGATCAATTTTACTGCCTCTTGTGATACTGACAACGTAGGCACCGTCGGAATCAAACTTTCGTTTCTCAGAAGAAGTCAAATCTCGAAGTTCAAAACCTAAAGATTCAGTCATCGAATTATCACCGGTGCCAGCTCCAACGAGTGAAGTTGTTCCACTGATGTTTTTAAGGAGTACATCTGTTTTGTATTTTTTCTTGTCGCGGAAGTATTCAACTTCTACTGTTTTGCCAGGACGGAAGAGCGCTACTTGTTCTTGTAGCTCAGGGATTGATTTGGTTTTGACACCATTGATTTTGAGAATAACATCACCTCTTTTGATACCCGCTTCTTCTGCGCCACTATTTTCGGTAACTCTACTGATGTAAATTCCTTCAACAGATTTGAGACCTAGGTTTTTAGCTAATTCAGATGTAACGGGATCGATGCTTACACCAAGTATGGCACGTTGCACTGTTCCGTAATCACGGATATCACGGATCACTTTTTTAGCAAGGTTCGATGGAATCGCAAATGAATAGCCTTCGTAACGGCCACTACGGGTGATGATAGCGGTGTTGATGCCAATCAATTCTCCATTTGTATTGACCAAGGCACCACCAGAGTTGCCGGGATTAACGGCCGCGTCTGTTTGAATGAAAGACTCCACTTTGTAAGCGTCATCCAAAATATCAATGCTACGTCCCTTTGCGGAAATAATTCCGGCAGTAACAGTGGAGGCAAGATTAAATGGATTCCCAACAGCAAGTACCCATTCTCCGACACGAATCGAATCAGAGTTACCAAGCGTTAGGTGTGGAAGCTTGGTTGCTTCTATTTTTAGTAAGGCTAAATCTGTAGAAGGGTCAGAGCCAATTAGCTCCGCTTCGTATTGTTGTTTGTCATCTAGGGTCACTTCAATTGTTCTACCATCTTCAATCACGTGATTGTTGGTGACGATATAACCATCTGATGAGATGATTACTCCTGATCCCGAAGAACCGTTGAATCCGCCGCCCCACCAGTCATTGTCACTACCTACAGATGCTTTAATGTTTACCACCGCAGGTGTAACCGCTTCTGCAGCACTGATGAAATTAGTAGGAGAGGAGGAGAGAAATTTCCTTTGAATGTTATTGGTACCACTATCTTCATCGTTGAAATTGGTGTAACGAGCAGGCGCTGATTCTTGAATAATGACTTCTTTTATTGGAGGATCAAAATATCGATAGGCAGCTACAGAGATGAATGCGCTTAGCACGGATGCTAGTATGATAGGTCCCAAATTTTTCATATGTAGTTAAAGTTTTCTTGTTTCTTCTCGCAGCACCTTGTTAAATAATGAAGAATAATAAAGGACTTGGTGAGAGATCGTATCTTTGTGGAATAATAACATCTAAACCTCAAAATACTTATAATTGTTTATTCAGGCTAAACTGTTAGACGAATATACTGGATTTATTCCTTATATCTTGCAAATATTTAATATATTATCGACGAACTGTCGGGCTTAAACATATGCAAAAGAGAATAAATGGTTATTTTTTTAATACAATCAATAAGCCAATATTTAGTTTTCAAAACTCAGCCAAAAACCTGAATAAAATATTAACGCTGTACTTTATGAGTATAGTGCTTTAAGATGAGGAACTAATAAATAGTTATTTTTTTAATGTATTTTATAAAAGCAATTTTTTTATAAAGTGGCACATTTTTTCATATATAATACTTGCAATGTCAAAGAATCAACGTGAAATGCCTTGGGAACCATGGGACGGTAAATATATCGGTAACATCTGGGGCAAAAAATTTACCCGTATATCTATTGGAATTGTAGTATTCTTCGGTGTTCTGATAGCCGTCCGTTATGCAACAATTGACCCGGAAACCTATCAAAAGAATATTGACAGAATGGATCATGAAAGAGATTCGATAAAGCGAATTGAAGAATCAAGATCAAATAAATATTAAAACGCTATGTTGAGTTTGTCGAACGATAAAAAGTTCGCTAACACCCAAATGATGTACAGCTTAACTTGTTTGCGTTTATATTTTATTTTCATTACAAGAATTACGTATCTTTACATACATCATTATAATCCAAATTCAATAAAAACAGTTTTCTGTTCTCAAAACAGATTATCTCTTAATCCTTTTTACATTCATTTTAAAATTATTCACCATGAACAATTTTACTTTCTTAAAGAAATTTTTCCTTCTTATTTTAATATCAATATCCTTGAACGGGCTACAAGCTCAAGAGATGGGACTTGAAGTCGTCAATGTTACATCTTGCCCTGGCAACACGGTAGAGGTTGATGTAAAAGCACTGAACTGGGAAGTTGTTATTAGTATGCAATTTACCATGAGTTGGGACCCTACAGTTCTTACTTTTGTTGAAGCGACTCCAGGCAATGCTGTTTTTAGTCAAATATTTTTTGGAACTGGTGGCGCACCTGACGGTTATGTAGGAGCGTCTTGGTTTGATCCTTCTCCTATGTTTGATGGAGTGACCTTGAATGACGAAAATATCTTTACGGTAACATTTGATGTACTAGGAGAAGTTGGAGATTGTAGTTCGATCACATTTGGTAGCATTCCTACACTCGTTGAGTTTACACATAAGGTTGGAACTCAGGTGTTGGAGTTTGTACCTACTTTTGTGGATGGCGATATTTGTTTAGAAGTTCCAGAAATGGGCTCAACAATAGTAGAAAATGAAACGAACGGTGACGGTATGGGCTCAATCAGCTTGTCTGCAACTGGAGGAACTGGACCTTACACTTATATGTGGAATGATGGTTCAACAAACGCAAGTATCTCAAACCTATCAGAAGGAGATTATTCTTGTGACGTTATGGATGCTTCTGGTTGTTCTACCAACTTTGGCCCATTCTCAATCATAAATGATATTACTGAAAGCGTAAACACAATTGCTGGTTTGAACGCAATTACTTTAACTCCAAACCCTGCAACGAATTACGTTAACTTATCAGTTGACTTTGATAAAGCTCATACAGTTACAGTGAAAATTTATTCGCTAACTGGCCAAGTAGTTTATAACCACAAGGTAGATGCTCAAACATTTGATTTGCAGATTGAATTAAATGATCTTGCAAAAGGAGCTTACTTCCTAGAGTTGACTACAGAAACTGGCAAAGCAGTTGAGAAACTGATTGTTGCTGAGTAATTGTAGGCAAGTACTTAGATAGTTTAGACAAAAAAATCCCGATCCTGATCAAACAGGTTCGGGATTTTTTTTGATATCAAAGCTCCATTGACAAGTTTGATTCTTTGACAAAGAACGACAAACCTTAAACTAGAATCAAACTAAGAAGTATTCTTTTCACGTCAAAGGGCATTCTAATTTCAATTCTAATTCACATTCCAATTCCTATCCCTTATCTTTACAAAAAACATACTCAATGAAAATTCCATTCTTCAAATATCAAGGCACCGGCAATGATTTTGTCATCATCGACAATCGAAAGGCTATTTTTCCAAAAGAAGATACTGCCTTAGTCGAACGACTTTGCAATCGTCGTTTTGGTATCGGAGCAGATGGACTGATTCTTTTAGAAGAGCGGAAAGGCTATGATTTTGAAATGGTTTATTACAACTCTGATGGTCGAATCAGTACCATGTGTGGTAACGGAGGTCGTTGTATCTCTGCTTTCGCAAAAAAACTTGGGATCATTGACCAGCATTGCAAATTCTTAGCTATTGATGGAGATCATGAAGCAACAGTAGATAAGGACAATTGGGTTGAATTAAAAATGCAGGACGTAAGATTTGGCGAAAGCGGCGAAGACTATTATGTATTGGATACAGGTTCGCCGCACTACGTGATTTTTGTAGAAGACCTAGATGATGTCAATGTAGTTGAAAATGGTCAAGCGATTCGTTACTCCGCAGCCTATAAGAAAGAAGGCATTAATGTCAATTTTGTGGAAAAAACAAAGACAGGCATTTTGGTGGCAACCTACGAACGTGGTGTAGAGGATGAAACGCTATCCTGTGGTACGGGGGTGACGGCATGTGCCATCGCACACTATATGGGCAAGCCCACTATGACTGATACAACAGTCGCTGTCAAAACAAAAGGAGGTGATTTGGAGGTGCGTTTTAAACCAAAAGAAGATCAAGGCGTTTCAGATGTATGGCTTTGTGGGAAAGCGAGCTTGGTTTTTGAAGGGATTATTGATTAAAAGAGAAGATCACATCTGTGAGTTAGCGGGCGACTTTTTCCTTTTAGGATAGCTTGCTTGAACCTATCAGCAGGTAGAAATAACATGTTTGATGGGATAAACCTCAAAAGAAAATTATGGAAAAAAAATTCACACACTTGGATGATAGCGGAAAGCCTTCTATGGTGAATGTTGGGCAAAAGCAAGCAACTACTCGAACTGCTCGTGCTCGATCCATAGTGGTACTCGATCACGAAATAATCGAACGCCTTGAAGCTGATGGTTTTAACAATAAAAAAGGCCCTGTTTTTCAGACTGCGATTTTAGCTGGAGTAATGGGGGCTAAGCGAACCTCGGACTTGATTCCACTTTGTCATCCTCTGGGCTTGGACAACTGTCAAGTTAGCATAGAAGTGAATGATCAGAAAGAGATTGTCATAGACTGTGTGGCTTCGTTACATGCCAAGACGGGGGTAGAAATGGAGGCCCTCACTGGTGCTACTGTAGCTGCACTTACGATCTACGATATGTGCAAAGCCTTTTCACACAACATAATAATTAAAGAAACGAAGCTCATGGAAAAGACGGGCGGAAAAAAAGATTATAAAAGAGCAAATGAAGAATAAACCACACCAAAAACATGCAAAAATAACTCGCCCTGATCTCGGCGTTTTTGCACGTAATGAATGGGCAATTATTGGTACGCCTTGCGGCAACATCAAAAGAATTGCTTACAAAGTAATTGAAAATTTATCAGATCAATTCAAAGTAGCTTATGCCGATGCAGATCACAAATCGGAAGATGAAGCTGCAGAAAACAAGAGCGATGATGCCATGGGAGCTGGTGCTTACATGGAATACACCGATAAAATTTCTCACCACAATTTTTCCGAAAAGGCAAATTACGAGACCTTCCAATTTAGGACAAAATTTAATGGATCCGACGTAGTACTTGTCAACGGCAATCACTTTTCAGCAGGTCAGCAAATCGTTGTAGTTGATCCACGAAAGTTTGATTCCCTCAAAAAGAAATTAGATCGACTGACCAAGGTCACTATGATTTTGTTGGAAGGGGAGGAATCTGAAATTCCTGATTTTCTGAAAAGTAAAATTGAAAATATAGAGCATATTCCCGTTTACAAAACAACAGAAACAAAACTCATTTCGGTTTATTTAAAGGAACTATTGGAAGAGCGTACGCCACCTATTTCTGGATTGATCCTAGCTGGTGGGAAAAGTACGCGGATGGGACAAGATAAGGGGCTCATCAATTATCGAGGTATGCCACAACGTGATTACTTACATAAATTTTTAAAGAACTTCTGCGAAGATGTTTTTATTTCCTGTCGACAAGATCAGATTAGAGTATTGAATGAACTACCAGTTTTGCCTGATACGTTTTTCAATCTTGGTCCTTTTGGGGCCTTACTTAGTGCATTTCGAGAGCGCCCCGATCATGCTTGGTTGGTCGTTGCAGTTGATTATCCTCTGTTGGATAGAGATACGATTTTGCAATTATTGACTGGCCGTAACCCTTCGAAGGTAGCAACGGCATTTCAGAGTACGCATAATGATTTTCCGGAGCCCTTGGTTACGCTTTGGGAGCCGCGTAGTTATCCTGAATTATTGCGCTTTTTGGCGCAGGGCTATTCCTGCCCTCGTAAGGTTTTGATCAATACTGATGTTCAGATTCTACAAGCAGAAAACCCAGATGCCTTACGGAATGTAAATGATCCGGAGGAGATGAAAGAGGTGCTGGCTTTGTTGGAAGGGGAGTGAAGGAGGAGTGAAGGTTAATCTGTAAATAAAAAATTTCCATTATCGTAAAAGGACTGTCGCTCTTGATATTTAGTAGCTATAGAAAGCCTTGCTAATCCCAAGAGTAAGTTGCGTAGCTGTGGCAGATCATCATTGATAATGTGAGAGATCAAGGTAAATACAATCAAATGAAGTGGAAACAGATCATAAATGAGATGGATAATAAGTCGACTCACCTGCGATTAAATGAACCAAGTTCAGAACTAGAAGTATCTCAAATTTCAGCCGAATTTAAAATCGAATTGCCATTAGAATTAGTTGAGTTTTACAAAGAAACTAATGGAATCTGCGAAATGATAAATAAGGAAGAGATCGGCGACTTCATATGGAAAACGGAACGATTAGTTGAAGAGAATAAAGCTTGTAGGACCAATCCAGACTTTAAGAACTTGTATATGCCGTTTGATTGTTTATTGTTTATAGGTGATGTCGGGAATGGCGATAACTTTGGATACTCCATCCAAAATAATAGAATAATAAAAACGGATATCTTTATTTGGAATCATGAGAATGATAGCCGAGTTTGGGTTGCGCCAAATTTAGAAACGCTGGTCAAGTGGTGGATGAATGGAGACATTGAGATATAGAAGTTGTTTAAAGTTATTCCCCCTATGGATGCGCGTAAGTCATTGACTCCGTGGGCGATAACTTTAAACAGCTTCATAAAAAAGACCCTCCCGCTAAAAGCAGAAGGGCCCCGAACCTGTAATAGGATAATGTTTAGAATTTAAAATGTTTGGGTTAGAACTCCTACATTCCTATTGAATCAACTATTTCAATTACAACTCCAGATAAGTCTGGAAACATTACAGATTAGTTTTGATTCTTAAGTAATTTATATATTAGTCATTTTTTCTAAACTTGCCCAAGATGTGCTCCATCTGCTTACCAGCAGCTTCACGACCACCTAGTCCGAAAGAAAGAGCAACTGCTACAGCAACTGATCCAAGTGTAAGACCGAAAGCAAGGTTAACGATATCGTTAGCAATACCCATTGTTCTCAATGCGATAGCAAGAAACAAACCAAGCACTGCGATACGAGCCAATGAAGCCATGAAAGCGTTGTCTTTAGTTTTTGATAATGCATCGTGTGCAATACCAGCAATCCAGTTACCAACAGCCATGATCGCCAATCCGAAGAATATTTGAGCAGATAGCTCAAGGATATTGTTTAGAATTTCAGATAGTTGAGGCAATTGTAGTTTTTCTACACCAGCAACAATACCTGTGAACATGAAAAAGAAGAAAGCAAGATTAGCAATCAAACCAGAAAGAGAAGTATTCTCTCCGATGATACCACTGATGTTTAACTTCTGAGCCATCTTATCAGTACCCAATCCAGTTAAAAGATCTTTGATAATCCCTTTTAGGAAACGTCCACCAATGTAGAATACAGTGATGATAATACCAGCTACAAGAATATTTGGAATAGCGTTGATGAAAGTGGTCAACATTTCTTTGAAAGGATCAGAAATCACTTTCATTTGAAGTGTATCCAAAGCCATGATTAATAAAGGAATGAAAACGATAACGAAGATTACTTTCTTCAAGATACCACCTAAGTCAACGTCATTTGACAAACCTAACTTAGTAGAGTATCCGTCCAATCTGTCACCAAGGAATCCTACTACCTCAGAAGCAATAGTTGCTATGATGTAACCAGCAAATCCGATGATACCAGCACCAATGATATTAGGTACAAATCCCATGAACTTACCAACCATATCTTTAATTGGGTCAAGTACATTGTGAATACCTAGCATTTCCAAAACGATCATCAAAACGATCATTAGTACTAGATAGTAAACTAGTTTAGCGATAAAACGCTCAGGGCTAAGGTTTGAAGATGCTCCCTTGAAAATTTTATTATCAAGGTCTGTTTTCTTCAATACACTCACCACTAGTCTTCTTGCAATACCAGCGATAAACCATCCGATAATTAAAACTGCAAGTGCCCCTAAAACACCAGGTAAAAAGCTACCTGTCGTTTCTAATAAGTTGTCAAAAAAGTTCGTAAAATCCATAGTATGTTATTGTTTGATTTTGAGAAAAGAGTTAATTAAAAAATTCGTTTTGTGTATAAATGCTTGATGTTAGTATAATAAAGACCGTTTATTTTCTATATTAATAGCTTAGCCATAAGGCATAGTTATCCTTATGAATATTTTTTTAGTGGAATCAAATTTGAGGTAAGCCTAGCCAAAGTAGAAATACAATGGCTTTATTATCTTGTAAAGTAATTTTAAGACGGCCTTAACATAAAAAGGTAACTAAATATGGAGCTTGATTTTTGCGATATAGGGCAGAAAGTGAGATTTTTCTTTAGAAACCCTTGATTTTACTAGGTTTTAGCTGTTTTTTAAGGAAGATTGAGAATTTGAAATAAATTATTTCTACATACCTTTTCCTGCTAGGTTGGCCAATTTATACAAAATACGAGCGGCTACATTACCTTCCCATTCATTGCCGACCCCTGCCACCTCACATAAGTCAAAGCCAATAATCTTTCTTCCACTATCTATCACCTTCTTTAATAAATACATCGCTTCCTGATAATCAAGGCCTCCAGGGACGGGCGTCCCTGTATTTGGACAGAAGCTTGGAGCAAGCCCGTCAATATCAAAACTTATGTAAACATGGTCTGGTAATTTTGCTATTATTTCATCACAAATACGATCAAAATTCTTTCCCTGATACAAAGCTGATCGAATATCTGCATCATAAAATACTGAAATTCGTCCTTCTTCCTTCGCTGCTACAGCAAGTTCCGTTTCGCAATAGTCACGAATACCAACTTGCACCAGTGACTGTATCGCAGGTATTTTCAAAGCATTATAAAAAATAGAAGCATGCGAATAGGTAAAGCCCTCGTAAGCTTCTCGCAAATCCATATGTGCATCAATTTGCAAAACTCCAAAAGTAGGGTAGTAGGAAGCCAGTGTTTCCAAATAGCCGAGAGGCGTACTATGGTCACCACCAACAATACCCACTAATTTGCCAGCTTCAATCAAGGCTCTACTTTTGTCACTTATCCAAGCTTTCAAATCCATGCATGCTTGATTGATCTGTGTCAATGTCTCTTGCATCATTCCTTTTTGCCCATCTGGACTGCCAGCTTCTAGCCATTCGATATAAGCGATGGCTTTAGGCCTCAATAGTTCAGATCTTCGCTTCCAAATCTGATCAGCAGGTCGCATATAGATGCCGATCTTCCAAGCATCTTTCACATCAGCATCGTATAAGTCAAGTTGGGTGGATGCCTCCAAAATGTTTTCAGAAGCAGAAGCTGTACCATCATTGTAAGAAACGGTTACATCCCAAGGAACAGGAAATAAGACTACTTTGGCATCTGCCTCATTAAAAGGTAGACCAATGAAGTGTCCATTATTGAGTCCTACTCCGTTTGGATCGAATGCGTTTATTTTTTCTTGTTTTGTCATGATTGTAAAAGTTGGAAGTTGGAAATTTCTCCCGATCGTGTGCTCCGCGTTAGTAGGAGACTTCGGTCTTCGGTCTTCGATCTTCCGTCTCTCCTCAATATCCCAATATCTTCAACATCTCATCCGAAGTCTGCTCCCCTTTATAAAGTCGTTCCGTCAAACCACCTTTTTCATCACGGTCAACCAGAATATGTTTTGGAGAAGGAATCAGGCAATGCTTAATCCCACCATATCCGCTGATTGCATCTTGATAAGCACCGGTGTGGAAAAATCCGATATACAAAGGTTCCTCTTCACCTTCATTAATTTTGGGTAGGAAGAGCTGATTTTCGTGTGCCTCAGAGTTGTAGTAATCCGAATTGTCACAAGTAAGGCCACCAATATTGACACGGGTGTATTCGTTATTCCATTTATTGACAGGCAGCAAAATAAATCGTTGACCAATACCCCAAGCATCAGGAAGGGTTGTCATCAGTGAATTATCAATCATGTACCAAAGCTCGGAATCATTTTGTTGTTTTTGTCCAATTACAGAATAGAGAATAGCACCACTTTCACCAACAGTATAAGAACCAAACTCTGTAAAAATATCAGGTTCTGGAACCTCAGCTTCTTCACAAGATTGCTGAATCAAGTTGACAATTTCTTTGATCATGTATTTATAATCAAACTCAAAGCCTAATGAATTACGAATAGGCATACCACCTCCAATGTTGATTGCTTTTAATTCAGGGCAAATTTTCTTGAGATCACAATATAGCTTGACTGCTTTTCTGAGCTCTCCCCAATAATAGGTCTTGTCACGTATTCCCGTATCAACGAAGAAGTGTAGCATCTTCAATTGAAACTTTGGATTGTCCGCAATTTTTTCTTTATAAAAGTCGATTACACTGGCATTTCGAATCCCAAGCCTTGAGGTATAAAAACCAAAATTTGGTTCCTCCTCAGTAGCAACTCTCAGGCCTATCTTGCAAATACCATTTACTTGTTCTTCATAAACGTCGAGCTCCTCCATATTATCACAAATGGGAATGGTATTCTTAAATCCATCGTTGATAAGAGCAGCTATTTTTTCTTGATATTCACGAGGTTTGAAGCCATTGCAAAGAATAATCTCCTTCTTTTTTATCTTTTTTGCCTTTTCTAATCGTCGAATCAGATCGATGTCAAAGGATGAACTGGTCTCCAGATGCGCATTATGCTTAAGTATTTCATCTAGGACATAGCTAAAATGGTTACTTTTTGTGCAGTAGCAATAATGGTATTTACCACTATATCCACTTGCTTTAATAGCGCGGTTGAAGAGGTTTTTAGCCCTTTTTATTTGAAAGCCAATCTGAGGTAAATAGGTGATTTTCAAGGGCGTACCGTATTTTTCAATTAGGTATTTAAGTGGAATCTTATTGAAAGTTAGATACCCATTGTCAATATCAAATCCCTCTTGCGGGAAATAGAAGGTTTGATCGATCAAGTCAAAGTACCGGTTGGTCACTAGGCACGGAATTTAGTGGTTTGTAATATTTTTTTGAGCGGGGTAAAAATAGTAAAAGTCTTAGGAATCAAAATCAAAATGGTAATCAAAATCAAGATTTTCATCACCATGGTGAAATAAAATAACTGCTGATGTAATCCCTCTAAATCCTAGTTGAATCAAAAAAGCAACAAGGATTATTTTAAGACCAACTCTAACCATTCATCAGGTCGCTCCAACATTGGGAAGTGGCCCGTATCTTCCAGCCAATGTAAGCTACTGTTTTTCATCTCCTTATGTAAGGTATTGGCAATTTTCTTTACTGCAACGGGATCGTTTGTAGCCCAAACAATTTTGGTGGGGATCTCAGTTTGTTGAAGGGCGCCAATCCAGCGATTCCAGAACAAATAGCGTTCGTCAATATAGCGACTTAGCTTTGGAAGGGCGATTCGGCCATCTGCACGAATAAGCAGATCCCACATCTCCTTCAATTCTTTGACGTCGGCTTTTTTAGGATCGAAGAAAACCTGTTTCATGTTCCTGACAAAGGTGCTTTGTGTAGAGAGTTTGGCAGTGAGTGGTCCCCAACGTTTGCTTTTGAGGAGCTTTTGTATGAATCGAAGCTTGGCAAGCTCAATATGCATGCTACCATTACAAAGGGTCAATTTTTCTATTTCAATTGTTTGGTGACCAAAATGAGCTTTCGCTAAAATTTCAGTAGCTACACTAGTCCCGTAATCATGCGCCAGCAAGTGTACTTTTTGCAAACCCAATTTCTGCCAAAGTGCCAATGCATAATCTGCTTGCTCAATCAATGAGTAAGAATAATTTTTTGGCTTATCAGAAAAACCAAAACCGAGGTGATCGTGAAGAATAATTCTATAGTGCTTACTAAGCTCTGGCAAAATAGCGTGATAGTCAAAAGTAGAAGTAGGGTAGCCATGTAATATCACCATAGTCTGATCCTGATTCCCTTTGTCAATTACGAAGAGTTTATGCGCGCCAATTTGATGCATGGAGCCGAGTGTGTACCATTCCTTTGCAGTCATACTGTATTATTTTAAAAAGGCCTCGATCATCCTAGCACTGACAAGTCGTTCTTCACAGATATTTGCATAAAACTCCCCGCTCTTTCGCAAAGTTCGCTCCTGCGTTTCAAAATTATTATGGTATAAACCAAAGCGAGCGCTGTTACCCTCAGCCCATTCAAAATTGTCGAGTAGCGTCCAGTGGTAGTAGCGTTGTATGTCGATGCCATCGTTGATCGCTTTTGATAAAACTTTAAGATGGTCGTAAATAAATTTAGTCCTGAAATTATCTGCTGCATCACAGGTGCCATTCTCTGTAATGAAAATGGGACGTTGATACTTGTCGTAAACTTGTTTGCAAATACGATACAAGCCCTCAGGATAAATTTCCCAATCGAGATCGTTAAGTGGAGCGTTTTCTTTTAATAAGCGATCCCCAAATAAAGTGGCAGGATTCAGAACACCTTTTATAATATCTCGTGAATAATAATTGATGCCAATAAAATCAGCATAATGCGCACGCGTAGCTTTGAACCCACCAGAGCGCAATGGAAATAAAAATTTTCCTTTGGTCATCGACTCTAAAAATATATTTTGGAATAAACGACTGATTAGGTTCACAGCCATTTTACTCAACCAGCTCCCATTCGCCGGATCAAAAATGCGAAGATGATGCGCTACGCCAACTTTAGGATCTTTACATCCTTTCGATTTTAGCTGCTCGTGTATTTGCTCATAAGCATGTAAGTGCGCTAAGGCGAAATGTTTAGCTGCGGCAAAATACCCTTTCAAATCCCCCTTATTACCAGGAGGCCAGATGCCTTCAAAATAACCAAAAGTTAAATAGACATTGGGTTCATTAAGGGTGATCCAATCTTCTACTAGATCACCGAGTTGATCTACCACATATTTTGAAAAAGAGAGAAACCGTTGTACTGATTTTGGACTTACCCAAGCACCATCATCTTCCATCCATAGTGGATTAGAAAAGTGCCATAGCGTCACCAATGGTTTGATGTTGTTTGCTAGCAATAATTTAATTTCCTTTCGATAAATCGCAATGCCTTCTTCAGAAAATTTTCCTTCTTCCGGTTCAATGCGACTCCATTCTACACCCAATCGATAGGTCTCATTATTGATTCCTTTAATCAAATCTACATCTGATTCAATCCGATTAATATGATCACAAGCCACCTTAGAATGACTTCCATCTTTTATGTTTCCTAGTTCCGACCAGCGATACCAATTGTGCTCTTGTTCACCACCTTCGATATGTGTCGCTGCCGTCGCTGATCCGAGTAAAAGATTTTTTGGTATTTTAAAAGGAGTATAACTCATGTTTTAAATTTTTTTGATTAAACTCAGCCAGCCGATACTATGGCATATTAAGGAAATCTGTTCACTACATCATTTTTCGGAATAGTTTGGCTTAGTTAGGACTTGCATGCCAGTATTATATATCAGAGGCCATAGTGAAGACCGTCGCTGCGAAGCTAGGAGCTATGATTAAGTTATGGCGCTAGCCTAAACTAAAGCCTAAGTTGCTAAGCTTCTTCCGATGCTGTTTCTTCTAGCTCTGCCAATACAGTTCGCTCATCATATCGCAAAAAATAAAGTCCAGCAAATAAACAAAGCCCCGAGCCAATCACTGCGCTAAGTCGAATTCCCAAATCATCACCTACATCTTTTCCCAATGAAGTTAGCGCAGCAAAAACCAGCACTCCAAAAGTTTGTCCAAATTTCTGCATCAGGGTGCGTGAAGCAAAGAACATTCCTTCTTGGCGTATGCCCGTTTGTCGAGCATCATGCTCCGCAATATCTGCCAATATCGCATTGGGAAGTATTCCTAGAAAGGCAACAGGAATTGCAAAACAAATAATCAAAGCATATGCTTGTACTTCATTTTCGAAAGGCAAACGACCTAGAAACCAAGTCATGAAAAACACAAGTGCCATAAATAAAAATGAACCTGAGACGAATGCTTTCTTCCCGAATTTTCTAGCAAGTATATTCACTACTGGATAAAAAAGAAAGGAGAGTACGACCATCAGTGGAAGCAAAACACCCATCATACTTTTGTCTAGTTGAAGGAGGACGGTGATATAATAAAGCAAACCAGTAAGTACAATTGTGATGCCCATGAAATAACTAAAGTCAGCTGCTACATAATAACGGAAATGTTTGTTTTGAAAAGTATGGCGAATAGCTGACTTCATATCATTGGAGGAACTAAGTCCTTTTGAATATTCTTTTTCATTCAAAGTCCAAACAGGCACAAGCATAAAGATCCCCGCAAGAATACCAATACCAACCACACCATATTGAATGGTACTGACGGTGCCACTTGCACCCATCGCATCTGCTAGCAATTGTCCAATCGCCGGAACCTGTGAGGCAAGGATAATTCCTAGCGCGTAAGTAATCGAAATCCAAGTGGATAAGTTCAAACGTGTTTTTGAATCATGACCAAATTCGGGCAGCAAAGCAAAATAAGGTGTTACATAAAAAGTGAGACTCACATAGAAAACTGCTTGCATCACAAATAACCAAACGATATTCCAGGAACTAATCTCAGGTACAATTGGAAAGAAAAGTAAAATGCAAAACAAGACAGAAGGTATCGCTGACCATTTCATGAAAGGTAGTCGCCTTCCTTTTGGGCTATCAAAGCGATCACTCCAATTGGCGATTAGTGGATCGGTAACTGCATCGAGTAAACGACCAGAGGCAGCGATTAATGTCAATACATTAAGTACCGCAAGGAAAACAACTTGTGTGATGAAAAATGGAATTCCAGCATCCTCTGGTGGGATGTAAAAAAAGACGAGCTGTAAGTTGATGATGTTGATCAGGGTTGACCAACCCAGTTGCCCGACAGCATATAGTAATTGTTTTTTTAGTGGAATTTGTTTCATCTTGAATGTTTGTTTATCGTTTTGGAAACCTTGGATTTCTGTCCTTGGACTTTAGTCTGAGCATTAGCTATTTATGAAAACTTCCATTTCAATCCTGTCGGGCCGCTAGGTGAAACTCAATTACAATCCTGTGGAGCTGCTAGACGGGACTCAATAAATCCGGGTGAACTTGAAACGGAGATTTAATACCATTATCGGTCGGTATGTGAAATCCGATGCCCGAGACTCATTAGCGATCTATAGCATAACGAATCACCCGCTTACCATCCCAATCTTCACTATTAATCAATTGACCATTCACCTCATAATTTTTACAATCGGGAGGCACTTGAAAAATAAGCTCTCCTTCTTTTGTACGCATTTTTTTATGCCACTTAAAATTAATTTGTCCAGGGGCAGTTTGCATTTTTTTTATAGCCATACCTGGAAAAATATGTGCCGTAGAATAAAGCAATTGTGGAATAGCCTTTGCCGTTTTTAATAGAATTTGAGTTTCAAAAGCTTTAAGATTGATTTCATTTTCCTGAGTACCTGAAGCACTAGTCCAGTTGCCTTCGGGAAGTACAAGCTTATTTGATTTTTCATGCAGATTAAATACCAGCAGATAGATTAACTCCCGGTTTTCTAAAATCACCCATCCATGGTCCTCTGTAGTCTGCATATCAATAACTGTTTTTGTTCGTACAGGAAATTGTTTGAGGTATAATTCCATTTTTGCATCATTATACTCCGCAATATTATCAGAGGTGAATAACAAACTTCCAAGTGCTTGATTGATGAGATACAAGGTTTTTTGTTGTTCAGAATTCAGCGATTGATTGTTGTCCCTGAGAATAAAAACATCTGGATCATTTACAAAGGCTTTGTGATTGAGCAATGCTCTGTTGATGGTGCTGCGTAAAGCGTTGAGTGTTGAAACTCGTTCGCGATAGCGGATGCCAGAGGCTAGGCTAACATCTTCCCATTTTAATGCAACGTCGCTACTAATTCTGCAATAGGCTACTTTGCCAAAAGCAGAACCTAGTGGAACGCCACAGGCGAGAATTTTTTTGTTGCCTACCAAGTTTTGAAGCCATCGCATGGCGTCATGCATTTCTTCTCCTTTGGTTCGACCATCAAGACCCAAGGTGAGTGCGTATAGGAAATCCAGTTTGAGCATATCAAAATTCCAATCTCTCAAAATAGTGTTGAATACTTTTTCTAAGTATATTTTGACAACTGGATTGCGCCATTCTAGTACATAAAAGGGACCACTCCAGTCGAGTGAATACCCTGCTACAACTTTTTTGCCGGCGGCATCCGTACGAACCCATTCTGGATGTTCTTTATAGATGGAAGAGTTTTTTTCGCAAATGAAAGGTGCCAACCAAAGTCCTGAGCCATAAGCTGCTTTCTTTATAGCAGTAGCAATAGCTTCCATGCCATTTGGGAATTTGTCATTGGGTAACCAATCACCAACTGACTTTTGCCAGCCATCATCTATCTGAAAAGTATTGATAGGAATTTTGCGATCAGCAAATGCATTTAGATTTCCTAAAATGATTGATTCATCAATTTTTGTATAGTAATTGTACCAACTGGTCCAGCCAGTAATGTTGCTAACTTCGAGGGGAGCAATCTCTTGCAAGCGAAAATATTCGCTATAGAGTGCATTTAGATCTTTTCCTTTAAGGTGAACCAAATTAATAAAGGTCTCATCTTCGTTGTCTGGGCAAACTTCCTTACGAACTACCAGTTGATTTCGATCAGCTCTGTGGATGAAAATACTAAAACCATTTTCTTCATTCAGCGAAGCAAATAGATGGTATTCTGAGGCTATTTTTACGCAAGTGAAATGATAACTATGCAGGGCAGACTGTTGATAATGTAAACTATCGTAATCGCCGTAGTTGTTCATTTTAAAATGACTCCAAACGGGTTTTAATATAGTTCGAAGCTTAGGGATTTTGTCAAAAGGAGAAAACCATTTGCTCTCTGTCCATGTTTGGAAACCATTGCAAAAAACGCTCTGTTGGTCATTATAAGAGAAGTCGAAATGAAGTTCAAGATAACCGTTGGGGAGAGGAGGTACTTGCTCGTTTAGCTGTAGCTCAAATTTATGAATTCCAACATCCTCTGTTGATGTAATGTCGAAACCCTCCGAAGCAAAGGTGTCTGAGCTATCGGATTCCAGTTGCCAGCTTGCTTGTCCTGAGAGGCTTATTAATTTTATTTTTTTTAGTGTAAACATTATGTTTTAAACGAGTACTTTTTTAGATGATGAGCTAAGGGTGTGCTGCAACCCAAACTTCACCATCTTCAAAAATTTCCTTTTTCCAAATTGGAACGGTTTCTTTTAAGGTGTCAATCATAAATTCGCAAGCTTCAAAAGAAGCTTTTCGATGTGGTGTAGAAACTGCAATCACAACAGCCAGCTCACCAATAGATAAAACGCCAACTCGATGATGAATGGAAATTGCTAGTGTTGACCATTTTTCTTCAGCCAGTTTTGCGATCTTAGTCATCTCTTTTATGGCCATTGGTTCATAGGATTCAAACTCGAGACGAAGTACTTTTTTCCCTTTTGTAAATTCACGAACGGTACCTACAAAAACGGTATTGCCACCGGCATTAGGATGGCTGGTGAAATCAATACATGTTTGGGTATCTAGCGGCGTTGAATGTATTTGTATGTCGAGCATGATTTAAAGGTGGCATTTAATTACTTAGGATATGAGGGATTTACATTTGTGTAAAACGTTCGGCTTAATTATCCTCCACTAACTGGAGGTATAATTACCACTTCATCTTCCGTATTCAATGCAAAATCATCGTCTTGATAAGCCTCATTTACCGCAAGAGAAAGGCTTCGTAACTTCTGAAAATCAGGATATTGCTGGCAGAGCCATTCCTTGAGGTCCCCTAAATTGTTGACTGCCTCAAGCTGGATTTCCATTTGATGCTTTCCCAGTATATCTTTTGCAATGCCGTAGGCTACAAGCTTAATTGTCATTATATTTTACAAATCAGTTTAAAAATCCAATATAGTGAATTTATCTTGCCATTTTTGATTCTTTAGTTCTCAAAATTTCGTAAACTTATAGTTCTGAATTAAGGAGCGGTTAAACAACTCTGAGGAGTAACTACAAAACTTATGCTGTACGACAATCACGGTAGAAAAATCAATTATCTTAGGCTGGCAGTAACGGATCGTTGCAATTTGCGCTGTTTCTATTGTATGCCTGAAAAAGGAATCGATTTTGTTAAGCGACAGGAATTATTGACTTATGAGGAGATGGAGCGGATTGTACGCGTATTTGCTAAAATGGGAATCAATAAACTAAGGCTGACTGGAGGAGAACCTTTTGTTCGAAAAGGGCTGATGGATTTCCTATGGAAGCTATCGGACATTGAAGGTCTGGATGCCTTGCACTTGACGACCAATGGTACTTTGACGGCGAACTTGGTTCCAGATCTAAAAGCTTTAGGGATTACTTCTGTAAATCTGAGCCTAGATACTTTAGATGCTGAACGTTTCAAACGAATTACGCGTCGAGACACCTACGAGCAAGTGATGGAAACTTTTCACCAATTACTAGAAAATGAAATAGAGACTAAGCTTAATATGGTCGTCATGCACGGTCAGAATATCGAGGACATCATTCCTATGATTGAATTGACAAAGGACAAAAATATCTCTGTTCGGTTTTTAGAAGAAATGCCCTTCAACGGAACGGGTAAAAAAGAGGATGTGAAGTTTTGGGATCAGGCAGATATCTTGAATCATATAAAAGGTAACTATTCTAATTTGGTTAAACTAAAAGATCCACCGCATTCTACTTCTCAGAATTATCAGGTGCCAGGTTATCTAGGATCTTTGGGAATTATTGCTTCCTATAGTCGACTATTTTGCGGAAGCTGTAATCGAATTCGACTGACACCAACAGGCACTATGAAAACCTGTCTTTATGACAATGGTGTTTTTAACATAAAAAAAATGATGCGAGCTGCTGCGACTGACCAGGATATTAGTACGGCTCTTTTAGAAGCTTTGGGCAACCGCGCCAAAGATGGTTTTGAGGCGGAAGGTCGTCGCCCACTTAATAATGATATTTCAGAATCAATGGCAACAATAGGAGGATGATTACAGTAGAAGAAGCACTTCGATTAATAAAAAAACAAACCACAGATTACGGGACTGAAGAGATTGAATTGAAACATTCAATTGGTCGGATATTGCAGGAGTCGATTGTGGCGGATCGTGATTTTCCTCCCTATGATCGAGTTACAATGGATGGTATCGCTTTTCAATTTGAAGCATTTGAGAATGGTCGAATGACTTTTAAAATTGAAGGAGTAGCTGCCGCTGGAGCATCACAATTCACCTTGTCCAGCGAGGATAATTGTCTGGAAGTAATGACAGGATCAATCATGCCTTTGCAAGCAGACGTAGTCGTGCGCTATGAAGATGTTGAGATCGAAGGAAATCTGGCTACGGTGTTGGTTGATAAACTAAAAGAAAGGCAAAATGTGCATGGTAAAGGGACCGATCGAAAAGCAGGTTCCGAAGTTGTTTCAAAAGGAGTTATGATTTCGCCAGCGGAGATTGGTGTAGCAGCTACCGTTGGAAAGTCGAAGATTAAAGTTTCCAAATTGCCGCGAGTATTGATTATTTCTACTGGTGATGAGTTGGTAGAAATTCACGAAACACCAGAAGCGCATCAAATTAGAAGATCGAATGTTTTCTTATTGCAAACGACTTTGCAGTCTTACAATATAGACGCCGACACTGCTCACCTTAATGATGATTTAAAAAGTATTAAAACGTCCTTGGCTTTATATCTTGAAAATTACGACGTGATCGTGATGAGCGGCGGTGTATCAAAAGGTAAATTTGATTTTCTACCAGAAGCGCTAAGTGATCTAAGTGTTGCCAAACATTTTCATAAGCTTAAGCAACGTCCGGGTAAGCCATTTTGGTTTGGAAAGCATCCAAATGGAACACTTGTTTTTGCCTTGCCGGGCAATCCAATTTCCTCTTTTCTTTGTACACATCGATATTTGATGCCTTGGCTGAAAGATAGTTTGGGTTTAGAGAATCAAGGTTTAACAACTGCAGTACTTGCTGCTCCAATTCATTTCAAGCCAGACCTTACCTATTTTGCGCAGGTAAAATTGAACTCTAGTAAAGATGGAAAATTATTGGCGCATCCGATTGAAGGAAATGGCTCTGGTGACTTTGCTAATTTAGTTGATGCAGATGCTTTTATGGAACTGCCTCGTGGTAAAGATGTATTTGAAGTTGGAGAAGTGTATCCGGTATTTTTATATAGGGGCAGATGATTGAATGAAGCCTTTTCGGTAAAGGAAATATTGGAATGAAAACACGAAAAATAAAATCAAATTTTTCTACAAACAAAAAGATCCGAAAGTCGCCCCGCGTTCGAGGGAAACTTCCCAATCCATATAAATCGATCCTGAAAAACAATAATGTACAATTCTAATTCGTCCGCTCCTTCATAGCCCGCATAAAACCCTTCACGATCAAATTGGCAACAGGTTGCACCACCTTATCACTTACTTTGCCCATCATACCTGACAACTTAATCGTCCCATCATAAGCTACTTCACTTGATAGCTTATCTATCTTTTTCAATTTGATATGAATGACGACATCTACTTCTCCCATGTTACTTTTCTGATGAATATCTAAAGTGAAACGATTGGGTTTCTCTTTTTCAATAATGTGTAATTCTCCATCGAGTTTGATTTTTATCAAACCGACTTTTAGTAGCGAAAATATTTGGTACGAATCGGGACCAATCGCTTTTAACTCAGCTCCGCCCGGCATAATCTGAGCGAGCACTTCAGGATCTGTTAGGATTTTCCAAAGTTTTGGAACAGTGGCTTGGAACGTTTCCTGACCTTCTAATTGCATATTTTTATTAAGTTTTTAAAACAAATGATAATCTACTGGCGTGTCAATGTCAACTAAAATATGTTGGTTCTTCATTTCCACTTTAAGTAAATGCCTTTTGTTTTTTTGTACCACAGCTTTACAACCATTACCAGCTGGCTCTGCTAAAAGTTCATTTTTGTAATAACTAGAAAAAATAACTGGATTCCCTTTTTGTTTTTTGTAAAAGGGAAGGGCAATGGATTTTTTATCCAACTGAAATTGCATTTTCCAGGCAGCTATAATTTGATTGTAGTCTACCGTTTGCATCATAACTTGATCGGCCAGACAGATCATATATCCTTGATGGTTTTCATTTGCATGGCTTAATCCTTTTTGAATGGAAGAAGTCATTCCTGTTGTATAGTCAGGGTTGAAAACTGTCCTTAATTGCTTGGGGATTTTATTTTTCACTAGGTCATTTTCATATCCCAATACAATTATGAGGTCATCAATTTCTGCCTGAGCTAATTCATCAATTAAATGTTGAAGAATTACTTTGCCTCGATAGGGTAGTAGGAGTTTATTCTCCGATCCCATGCGGGTAGATGACCCAGCGGCTAGTAAGATGGCGGTTAGTTTTGGCGACTCCATAAGCATGAAGATAATGTAATTTTAGTGGCAATCTCAGTTTTAAGTCTAATGTCCATCTTCAAAATAACTTTAAAACAACTTCAATAATAAAATCATTCTTCACCAACGAATAAGCCCGCTAACGCAATTTGCGCTAACGGGCTCACCCATGTGGAATTTATTAGTTAGAGTTTCACGGGGGAGTTTCAATGCTCTTCTAAGATACTTTAAAATACGAGCTCACCATCCCGATGGAAACTTCCAACTGTTCTACTGTTTTACCAGCTTCAAACTTTCACTAGCAACTCCACCTACTTCAATTCGTACCAAGTAAATTCCTTTCAATAAATCTTCATCGATAATGATGATACCGCTGCGGTCATTTATAGTTTGTTGGAAAACTTGCTTACCAATAATATCATAAATAACTAGCTGAGCTTGTCCAGTAGCTTCTTGTAGATCATAAGTAATATTTACTTGCTCACTAAAAGGATTTGGAGAAGCGCTTAAATTGAATTGTGAATTGATATCAGCTACATTTGTTACTGTGATTTC
This sequence comes from uncultured Saprospiraceae bacterium, assembly GCA_937921775.1. Taxonomy (GTDB): domain Bacteria; phylum Bacteroidota; class Bacteroidia; order Chitinophagales; family Saprospiraceae; genus CALGLS01. The sequence continues at coordinate 6,846 of CAKZUK010000081.1, read as the reverse complement.
AATGGTTACAGTTGTCGTTGTACTACCACATTCATTGGTAGCAGTCAGTGTTACCGTATAAGAATCAGAAGCAGTATAAGTATGCGTTGGACTCTCTTCAGTAGATGTAGTTCCATCACCAAAATCCCATAAATAGCTATCAGCATCTACAGATATGTTGTTGAACGCGATTTCTGCATCTGAAATTTGAGTAGTAGTAAAAAGACTATTTGGTCCACCACTAATAATGATATAATCTTCCTCGTTAACAGAGGCCATTCCCGCAGGAGTATTCACAATAAGTGATACAGAATACGTTCCCGGTGTGTTGTAGGTAATTGTAGGGTTTTGAAGAGTAGAAGTAGAAGGAGTTCCTCCTTCAAAGTTCCAATCCCAACTAGTTGCGTCTGTTCCCAAATCGGTATACTCAATAACTTGTGGAGCACAACCAGCAGAAGCGCTTACTGTAAACCCTGCATAGTCCAATAAATCGGTTACCTCAAAAAGGTCAATAGCACATTCAAGTAGGTGACCTGAATTGGCGCCATCTGCTGTTTCGAAGCTAATTGTCATGTCGCTAGAAAGGTCAATATAATCGGCTAGTAAAAATTCATAAGGACCATCCCAGCCATTTGTGTTATTATCAATAGTCGTTAACACAACTTCTGTGCTTCCATTATCTATTCGAATAACTAATTCATCATTTGGATCACCTTGTCCACCATCGTTGAAAAACCAAGCATAAAAGCTTACAGTTGGGCTATTGTAGCCACTCAAATCCATGGAAGGACTAGTAAGGATAGTATTACCATTGTCTACGTCATCGTTTCCAGCGTTGCCTCCAGCGTTACCAGTTACATAGCATTGATCACCTAAGTCAGAAGAAAGGTCCTCGTCCGTGTTAGCTGGTTCACCTTGAAAAGTTGTTCCATTTGGTTCACCTCTTTCCCATGCTCCAGTTTGAGCGTTGCCCGTTACCTGCCATCCTAAATCAGCCGCAAATTCATCACGGTATCCAGGGTCCAAAGCAGTTGAAAAGTTAGCAGGTCCACCACTAACGCTTAGATTAGACAACTGAGTGTGGTATCCCCATTTACCAATTGTCACTTCATAATTTCCTTCAAAAACAGTAGAGAAAGTAAAGTTACCACTCGCATCTGTTAGGCTTTGAAAGTTGAAATCAGCATTAGCTATATTAACGATTGAGTTGGCTACTGCAGCTCCATTTGAAGCATCAGTTACTTGACCAGCGATAGCATAAGAAGCATTAGCAACTAGCTCAGCATCAATGATAGTCAATACATCATTATCCATCACGGCAGCATAAGTTTTCGTTTGGTAACCAGGTGCTGAGTAAACAACATCGTAGGTACCGGCTGTTGCCAAACCAGTTTGGTAAGCACCAGTAGCATCTGTATTGTCACCGTTTAATTGGCTTGCAAGTATTTCTACACTAGCGTTATTAATCGGAGCTTGTGTAAGACTGTCTACTACCGTTCCTTCTAACCAACATGCGCGCACATAGTTAGGTTCAAGTACATAAAGACCGTTACCAATATCAGAAAGCAAAATCAAGCCAGAAGGTAGGTAAGGGTAAGCTCCCCAAGTTCCGTTGAAACCAGTAGATGGTGGGACATAAGTATCAAAATTTCCTACTTCGATCAAGTTGCCTGGATTTGCACCATCAACTACAATACATCCATCAGTATAATAAGAAATGATAATCCAGTCGTTCCAAACGTGTACGTTATGTGGAATCACACCTTCATTTTCTGTGATAAGGGGAACGAACTGATCCATTTCAAGAATATCTGTAGGATCAGAAACATCGTATGATCCAATAGGAGCATTTCCTGTTTCGTCTGTAGTAAACAAGAAATCACCGTCATCCGATAACCAGGTATTGTGCGTAAAACTAAAAGCAGTTTGCTGGCTACCTAAAAGTTGAATATTGTCTTTGTCAGAAACATCATAAATTGCAAAAGCACCATTATAGATTTCTGAAGAATACATCAAATTATTTCGAACATATACATCGTGAGAATAAACATTTGGTGCTGGCCCTATCAATGCTGGATTGGCTGGGTCGGTTGCACAATCATAGATGATCATACCACCATTGTTGAGGTTACATCCTGCAAGGAAAGCAAAGCCAAACTCGTCAATATAAATATTGTGACAAGTGGTTAGTGTTCCAAGGCCAGGTAGATTTGTAATATTAGTACTACTAATTGAATTTGGTAAGTTGGTCAGATCAATAACGGTCAAACCTTCTGACCCTTGGTCAGTAGTAACATAAGCAAAGGTTCCCCATGTTTTGATATCTCTCCAAATAGAGGTAGCTCCAGGTACGTATCCAACCTCTACTGGATTGTTAGGATCCGCAAGGCTTACGATAGAAGTACCATTGGCAGCTCCAACAAGTGCGTACTCAGTTCCATCAGGAGCAGCATATCCCCAAATATCGTTGAGGTTCTCAGTATAATTGAGTTGAGAAATGAATGTTACGTTTAATTGAGCCATTGTTTGACCAGCCCATAGGATGCAAACACAACAAAGCAAGAATAATTTTTTCATTGTTTCTTTTTAAAAATTAATAATATACGTCGAACAGTTTTTGAAGAATAGTTTTAAAATCAGAGAACCAGTACCAATCCTGTTTTGCCAGACCAGATTGGAAATAAGCAATATTTGGTGCGTTTTAAAATTAGTTGGAATTTAGAACTTATTAAGTTTTTTTGATTTGACAAAAATACAAATTTTACTTTGATCATTTAGTCGTTTTGATGACTGCCAAAGTCAAACGTGAGACACAAATCAAATTTTCTGAATCGTCTTTAATTTCAATATTCCAAACCTGAATGGTTCTTCCTATTTTTATTGGCTTGACAGTTCCCGTCACGAATCCACTTCGAACTCCCTTTAAGTGGTTGGCATTCAGTTCAATACCAACAACAGACTCTATTGAAATATCTTCTAAGGTGAGCATTCCTCCAACACTTCCGAGGGTTTCTGCTAGTGCGGCACTGGCACCTCCATGCAACAAGCGAAATGGCTGTACAGTTCTGTCGTCAACTGGCATACGAGCAGATAGGTAATTATCACCAAAGGCAACAAATTCTATTCCGAGGTGCTCTACTAATGTATTCTTGGAAAATTTATTGAGAATATCGAGTGTAATGGCTTGTTTCCAGATCATGTTTGTGTTGTTTTTTAGTTTAATCCTACAGCTAAGCTGTAAGCAAAAGGCTTCGAGCTGTGAAGTTGGATGTGGGAAAAGCCATCTAACGCGAGTAAGCGCGGGGCCTGTCTCTAGTGGCGGATAGACTCCAGGGTCCAGTGAAACTTCTCACTTCCCACTTCTCATTATTCAAAGTCATCATCATCTCCAAGGGCAAGCTTTGCTCCAGCTAATTCGCTAAAAGCATGCTTGTCACCTGCGTTTTTGGCTATAGCCATCCCTTCTTTATAGGTAAAAAATGCTTTTTCTGCTAAGTCTTGAGTTTCATATAATTTGCCTAAATGGTAATAGGCTCCTACATAGTTTACATCAATATTCAATAGCTTTAAATAATGCTCTAAAGCTTTTTCTTTGTCTTCTAGCTTCTCATATTCTTTTGCCAATGCAAAAAGAACAAAAGTATCATTCGGATTGTTATCCAAAAAAGCGAATAATTGTTTGAGTCTCGGTGAGTCTGCCATTAATGATAATTTGTTATTTAAATTGACGTAAAATTAAATGCGTATTAATTTGACTGTCAAGTGTTTTTGATGAAAACAAAGGCTTTAAACCTATTTTCGATTTCGGTTCGTTTTTTGCTCTAAAAAAGCTATATTTGCAGCACTTTTTGAAAAGCTCTCCGTACGTAACGGGGAGCCAAAATTAAAAAATTAATCTCTAATGAAATTACTTGTTTGTGTAAGCAAGGCTCCAGACACCACTTCTAAGATTTCCTTTACGGATAATAATACTGTTTTTGACGAATCAGGTATACAGTTTATCATGAATCCATATGACGAATGGTATTCATTGGTACGTGCCATTGAGTTGAAAGAACAGGCAGGAGGTACAGTGACTCTCGTTAACGTAGGTCCTGCATCGAATGATGTGATTATTCGAAAAGGCTTAGCAATCGGTGCTGATGATGCAGCCCGTATTGATATGGACCCTAAAAGTGCTTTATCTACAGCACAACAAATTGCAGCTTTTGCAAAAGAAGGAAGCTACGATATTGTTTTTCTTGGAAAAGAAACAATCGATTACAATGGTGCAGAGGTGGGATCTATGCTAGCAGAAATGCTTGACATGCCTTACATCTCTTTCGCTACTAAATTGGATGTGGCTGGGAATACAGCTACGGTATCTCGTGATATCGAAGGTGGTTCTGAAATAGCTGAGTTAGAAACTCCTTTCGTAATTAGCGCTGCTAAAGGTTTGGCAGAACAACGGATTCCAAACATGCGTGGTATCATGATGGCAAAAAGAAAGCCACTAAACGTTATTGCTCCTGTTGAAGTAGCTGAACAAATCAAAACGGTACAATTTGAGCTACCTGGCGAAAAGTCAGCAGTGAAAATGGTAGACCCTGAAAATATGGATGAATTGGTTCGCCTACTTCATGAAGAAGCTAAGGTGATCTAAGCAATTAAAATAAAAGGAGACCGAAGTAAGAAGACGGAAGTTGCGCTCTTAGCCATCATTCGCATTTCCTACGATATAAGGGTTTCACGATTATAGGAAACTTCGTCAGCCAACTGGCTGATTCCGTCTTCGGACTGAAAAGCTTCAATGTAAAATAAAATAAAAGTATCAAATATGATTTTAGTATTTGCAGAAAGTACAAAAGGCCAGTTTAAGAAATCTGTTTTCGAAGCAGTGACTTATGGAGCCAAATTAGCAGCATCAATGGGCACTACCTGTGCTGCAGTGACGATGGGAGAAGTGAGTGATGCAGGCCAGTTAGGAATTTATGGTGCAGCAAAAGTTTACAACGTAGCTGGAGTTGGAGCATTTGATTCACAAGTATATAGCTCGGTATTGGCTGATGCAGCTAAGCAGTTAGAAGCACAGGTTGTTATTATGCCGGTTTCTTCAACTGGAAAGGCTATTTTTGGTAGAGTAGCAGTAAGACTTGGCGCTGGTTGCGTATCGGGAGTCAATGCTTTACCTAACTTAGATGGTGGTTTTAAAGTAAAAAAGAATGTATTCTCAGGAAAAGCTGTTGCAGAGTATGAAATTACTACTCCAGTAAAAGTTATCTCCTTGATGGGAAATACACTTCCACCAGAAAGCACAGGAGCAGCTGCGACTGTGGAAGCACTTGATATTGCAGTTCCTGCAGCAAAAGTTCGTGTAAAAGAAGTGAAGACAATCGATGGTATTGTTCCACTTCCTGAAGCTGAGCTAGTTGTTTCTGCTGGACGTGGTATGAAGGGCCCTGAGAACTGGGGAATGATTGAAGAAATGGCAACGATATTGGGTGCAACAACGGCTTGTTCTCGCCCAGTAGCAGATACAGGCTGGCGTCCTCACCACGAGCACGTAGGTCAGACAGGAGTTGCAATTTTACCAAATCTATACATCGCTGTTGGAATATCAGGTGCGATTCAGCATTTGGCTGGTGTCAACCAATCAAAAGTAATCGTAGTGATCAATAAAGATCCGGAAGCACCGTTTTTCAAAGCAGCCGATTATGGTGTTTTAGGTGATTTGTTTGAGGTTGTACCTCGTTTGAATGAAGCACTTAAAAAATATAAAGCAGCTAATTAATAGTTGCTTTATCCTCTTTAATTTAGTCCAAGCACTTACTTAGTAGTTTTTTTGATGAAAATTAAATATTAGCTAAAAGAGAGGTTTTACTTTGGAAGATTTCCAGAGAATTCTTATATTAAATTATTAATTGATTTCAAAGAGGGCAGAAGTCTATGATAATGAATTACTTATACTTTTTATGTAGTATTTAATTCGTTGAAAATCAGTAGATGGTATGGAATTTGGAGTGTATTTACACAATAAATCTCATTTAAACTTACCTTCTAGCACTTAGAGCAATATGAAAAAAATAGAATTAGATATAGTCGCTTTGTCTCACAGTGTCACGCAATCCCATAATTACGCAGTAGTTTTGGGTGAACAAGACGGATCTAGAAGGCTACCAATCGTGATTGGTGGTTTCGAAGCTCAGGCTATAGCAGTTGCTATGGAGCGCATGACGCCAAATCGACCACTTACACACGACCTTTTCAAAAATACCTTAAGCACCTTTGAAGTTGAACTCAAAGAAGTGATTATCAATAATTTATTGGAAGGTATTTTTTATGCACGATTGGTTTGTATTAAAGATGGCGAAGTTGTAGAAATTGATTCCCGTACGTCAGATGCTTTGGCAATGGCTGTTCGATTCAATTGTCCAATCTATACCTACGAGTTTATCTTAGATGCAGCGGGCGTGATTTTAGAGGATCCAGATGAGGATGATGCACCACAACCTTCTGCACCAGCACCTAAGAAAAGAAGAAAGAAAGCGGCTGCAGCTTCAACTGCTGCAAAGGGCAATGCTCTTTCTCAATACTCTGACGCAGACCTTGAGCAGATGCTTAATGAGGTTTTGGGCGAAGAGGACTATGAACGTGCTGCTGAAATTCGTGATGAACTGAAAAAGCGTGGTGCTACAGGCGAAGAAGAAAAATAAATTTGAAAAATATAATTTATAAAAAATCCCGAATCGGCTTTGTTGCTGCTTCGGGATTTTTTGTTGGGGCTCGCAGGCTCGCTTGAAGTAGGATTGGAATCTATCTGGCGAGCAGCTAGACAGGCACGGATCTAGCGGCCTCTGTCGGACAAAGTCTATGGCGGCGGACGATTGA
>CAKZUK010000080.1 GCA_937921775.1 uncultured Saprospiraceae bacterium | reverse complement strand
TCCTCTAAGGTTTCTGCATAGACTGGATTGACGATCAGGTTCAAGGTGATGATTGAATCACAAGCATTTACTGTTAGCAAGTCCGTTACGTAAGTTCCTGTTTCTGTATAAACTGAATCGCCTACTTCATAACTCTCTCCTTCACATATTGATTCGTTTAAGGTTTCTGCATAGATTGGATTAACTATCAAGATTAATGTTACTATTGAATCACAACCTGCTGCTGTTTCTAAATTAGTTACATGTGTTCCTGTTTCTGTATAAACTGAACCTCCTACTTCATAGCTTTCTCCTTCGCAGATTGATTCGTTTAGTTGAATCGCATATACTGGATTGACAATCAAATCTAGGCTAACGATACTATCGCAAGAATTTACAGTCAATAGATTGACGGTGTAAGTCCCTGTAGTTGTGAATACTGAATCGCCAATTTCATAAGTCTCACCTTCACATATAATATCTGCCAGATTAGTTTCAGTAGTAGGATTTACAAATAAATTTAGGATTACAATACTATCACAACCATTTGCAGCAGTAAGTGTATCGCTATAAGTTCCAGCTTCCGTATATGACTCTCCTCCGAATTCAACAACAATACCTTCGCAAATAGTTGAATCAATTAATGTAGGATCAGGCAAAGCTAAAACAGCTAATCCTATCTCTTCAGATTGAGTATTACAAATGGTATCATTTAAATCAGAAGGATCATTAGCGATTAGGCATCTATACCAACCTGTGTTGGAAAGTTCAGTGCTTGTAATTTCATAATTAGCGGCATTGGCGCCATTTAGATCGGCCCAACTATTACCAGAATCATCACTAAACTGCCATTGATAATTAGGTGTATCATAAACTCCCGAAAGTTGGATTTCAAAGTTGATTGGCTCGAATTCACAAACGCTTGTATCCGAAGCTATGTTCATTGTAACATCTGGTCCACAGTTGATTACTGTAATTTGCTGAGTAACTGTTGTAGCATTGCCACAAGCATCTGTAGCCGTCCAGGTACGCAACAAGTAATGGAAATCAACACAAAGTCCTTCAATATTGTCTTCAGTAAAAACAATGATCACGTCTCCCCCACAACTATCTGTCACCAACAATGTTTCGTTAGCGATCGGCACTGCGTTACAATCAACAATGGTATCTACAGGTATCTCCACAAAAGCAGGAGGAAATGTATCTTGTAAAATAATTTGCTGAATGTCTGAAATTGTGTTTCCACATTCATCTGAAGCAGACCAAGTTCTATAAATTGTAGTTGCTCCAACACAAGGAGTACCTACTACAATGCTGTCTGCATAAACAGGCGTAATGGTATTGGCATCACAATTATCAGCAACAGAAGTAGGTTCACCCAACAAAATAAGATCCGAAATATCTGTTCCACAATCCACTACTATGTCTTCTGGAATAGTCATAACAGGTGCTGTCGTATCTTCAATCAAAATGGTTTGTACTGCGATAGAATCATTACCACATCCATCCACTAAAACCCAGGTCCGCAAAATTATTACTGACTGCAAACAAGTTGCTGAATCTATACGTATTGAATCGGAATAGAAAGCTTGACCTATATTGGAAGTACAATCATCAGACTCATCTGTTACATCTCCAGTCACTGAAAGATCAAATGGATCTTCATCACATTGTAATGTCAGGTCAGCAGGTGTAGTAAAAGCTGGAGGCGTAGTATCTTCTAATAAAATAGTCTGAACAGAAGTAGTTACGTTACCACAAGCATCAGTCAATGACCAGGTTCTTTCTATTACGGAGGATCCGGTACATACACCTAATACAGATAGTACATCGGTGTAAGTTGCCTCCCCAATATTTCCATCACAATCATCACTTTCATCGATCACATCTCCTGTGAGTGTCAAATCAGTTGGATCAGCATTACAATCTATACTTACATTTCCAGGAGTACTAAAAACGGGTGGCGTAGTATCTTCTATGATGATTAGCTGAATGGCAGTGCTACTGTTTCCACAAGCATCTGTCACCGTCCAAGTTCTTTCTATTTGTGTAGCGTTTGGACATGGCCCAGATACGATTACGTTGTCGATATATGTCGCTTCACCAAGGTTGCCATCACAGTTATCTGAGCTAATTTCAACATTTCCGGTAGTATACAGATCGTTTGGATCCTGACTACAGTCTAATGTTATATCAGCTGGCTCTGTAAAGACAGGAGCAGTAGTATCTTCAATAGTAATAACCTGTGTGTAGGATGTGTCATTACCACAGGCATCTTCCAAATTCCAGGTTCTATAAATTGTATAATTTTGTTGGCAAAGAATAGAAACTTCAATGCTATCAGAGTAGAGACTATTCAATATACCTGAAGAACAGTTATCACTTATATTAGTAATCGTTCCTGTAATATCTAAATCAGTTGGATCGACATCACAAGCTATTGTTAGATCGTTTGGAGTTTCCATTTCTGGAGCTACATTATCTACGATGGTGATTTGTTGAACTGCAGTTGTTGTGTTTCCACAACCATCTTCAAGTGTCCAAAATCTAAAAATAGTTCCAGAACCTGAACAAGCATTTTCGGTAGAGAGGCTATCAATATAAGTTGCTTCAGCTAAACTAATAGTACAGTTATCACTTTCATCAATTACATCACCAGTCAAGGACAAATCGGTAGGATCTACCTCACAACTAATGGTAACATCTGCAGGCACAGTGAATACTGGCGCCGTATTGTCATTTAAAGTAATTTCCTGAATGGCTGAGAAGGTATTACCACAACCATCTTCCAACAACCAGGTTCGAAGAATTAGTGTAGCACCATCACATGGAAATCCAGTAATAATTTCGTCTGTATAAGTTGCTTCTAAACCAACATCGCAATTATCTTTTTCATTGGTTACATCACCAGTTATATCTAAGTCATTTGGATCTTGATCGCATTCCAAATCGATATCATCAGGAGCGGTAAAGTCAGGTGCACTAGTATCGACAATGGTAATAAGCTGAGTATGACTTTCGGAATTACCACAGTTATCTACCCAAGTCCAAGTTCTATTAATGACATAGTTATTAGCACAAGAACCTGGTGTTATTGTTTCTGTAAAAGAAATAGTGACCTCTTCGGAACAGTTGTCGTCTACTACTGCATCGCCGTCTGGGATTGTTTCATCACATTCCAGTGTAATATCTCCAGGCAAAACAACAACAATTGGATTTTCAGTGTCTTGAACTTGAAATTCCTGAACGATAGAATCTTGATTATTACAGGCATCTGTAGCAATCCAAACTCTTCGCATGGTAAATTTATCAGGGCATTCGCTTTCAATGATTGATTCTGAGAAAGTGATTATAACATTTGGATCACAATTATCTGTTATAATCAATTCAGCATCTAATTCAGGAATTGGAATGATTGTATCACATTCAACGTTTGGTTCGTTTGCATTTACCAGTATCAGAACTGGAGGAGTTGTGTCTTCTAAAGTAATGATTTGGACAGCAGTCGTTTCATTACCACAGGCATCAATCAAGTTCCAAGTACGTGTAATAATACTGGCTCCGATACACGGATTTCCTGCATCCACGACATCCGTGTAAGTGGCTTGTCCAATATTAAAACCACAGTTATCCGTTTCATCAAAAACATCCCCTACTAATGTTAGGTCAGATGGATCATCATCACATTCGATGGTTACATCCACAGGTACTGTAAAAACAGGTGGCACGGTATCAACCAAAGAAATTGTCTGTATGCCCGTAGATGCATTACCACAGTCATCTGTAACCGTCCAAATTCTGTCTATCAACTTTTCTCCGTCGCAAGGAACACTACTTATCTGATCAGAAAATGAAATAGCCAATGTTTCTGAATCACAATTATCGCTCAGATTCGTTACCTCTCCTGTTAGTAACAAATTGTTGATATCATCTTCACAATTAACTGAAACATCAGCTGGCAATGTAAAGTTAGGTGGCGTAGTATCTACTAGATTTATGATTTGAAGTTGGGTAGTCAGATTACCACAATTATCCAATAGCGTCCAATACCTTTGAATCTGCGTAGTACCTGAGCAAGGAAAATTTTCTGAAACAATATCAATGAAGGTAGCTTCCTCAATAGCTGAATCACAATCGTCGCCCTCATCAATCACATCACCAGTAATCAGCAAATTAAGTGGATCGTCATTACAATCAAGTGTAATGTCAGCAGGAACTGTAAAGGTAGGAGGAATGGTATCTAATATTTCATTGGTAACAATGGTATCAGGAATATTATCCTGACAAGGATAACCCAAAACATATATCGAGTCATAGGCACTACAACCTGTTTCCACATTAAAAACATCGAGATAGTACATACCTTCATCATCTACAAAAACATCTTGTGTGTTTCCAGTATAATTATTTGGTCCCGTCCAGTTGTAAATGTATCCGTCAGGACTTGCCATTAAATGCGAAGCGACGCCGCAACCGTAGGTGGTTTCAAAAGTAATTTCTGCTCCAGGAGGGTAGATGAAATTTTCAACTACAACAATCGTATCACGGATTCCTTCACATCCTTCTACAAAAGTTCCTTCTACAATATAAGTTCCTCCTTCACTAATTTGGATTAAAAATTCATTTGGATTAGAAATTATATTTCCATCCTCAGTGTACCAAGTATAGTAAGATCCTGGCATCGTATCTATTACTGAAAGTTCTATTATTGGGTTATAGCAATTAAGTGTGTCAACTCCTGTAATAGACACAGGAATTTCAGAAGTATAATTAAAAGGAAATGGTCCTGCAAAATCTTTTAGCTGAGCTGTAAAGGAGCTAGAAGATCTCGACTTAAATAGAATATTACTAAATGGTAGTTCACAAATATCTCCTTCTTCGATGGAGTTCAAAAATATTGGATCCACCCCAAAAACAGTCAAATCCAATCCAACTTCTACAAATTGATTGGCTTCATAAAAAAGCGTATAGTCACCTGACGAACTGAGTGTCCCCCAAGGTGGAGCGACTACGTAATCTGAGTTACCCAAACCGAATCCATAAACTTCATTTGGTGGAATTTCTATATCTGCATATCCAAATGCGGAGGAGTTACTGCCTCCATCAAATTCACCTCCCCAGTTAAAAGTCGTAGGATTGGTGTTTTGAAAATCGTATCGACTTACCCAGATTCGGAGTTCCAGCTCAGGTGCTCCATTCGTTGAGAAGTGACAAGTCGTCACTAAATCTCCGATCTTAATGATATTTCCAACTGCATCAAAGCCCCAAGCAGTGTGCCCTTCATTTGGACCACCTGAAGGGAATCCATTTACAGGGTCATAAGACATTTCTTCTACGTATAATTCTGCGTCAAAATAACTATCACCTGAAGTTGCAATACGAGAAAAGCCCAAATACATCCATAGGTGATTATTGATGGTTATCCCATCTCTTCGAAGATGTGCATAGCAGTCAATTAAATCATTTTTTCCAAGTACGTTGTGTGGCCCATCATCCCATATCGCAGGATCTTCACCATTTTTTGATGCTTGTGCAAAACTAGTATAATCTGTTGCACCACTACCTCCAAAAAAATCTTTTGCGTATGATGCATCATGCAAACGAACACCATTCATGATTGAATTTTGCGGAAAAGCCATACCTCCAAGCCACTCGATATTAGTACCATTCAGTAAAGCATTACGCAATTGCCAACTACGTGCTGTATCAAGTACACCAATCCCAGGAGTACTTCCATTACTAAACCAATCATCTGTAGTTGTAAGAGGAGATGCAACATCACCAAAAAGCGAAGTATTTGAACGGGTATCCGCATCACCACCAAATTTGGCAGCGTCACTCCCGTTCATAAGAACTTGAGCTTGAATTAAGATAGGTAAGGCAAGTAGAATTAATATTCCAACTAGATTTTGACCTACTCCTCTTATCAAATGTAGAGATTGGCACATACAATTATATTTAGTTAACGGGGGAGTTTTCTAAAATTCTAAATTAATAGAAAAAGGAGGGTAGTTTCCTTGTGTCAAATTTTATACCATTGTTTTTGTAACACAGTAAATTCGAATCATCTTTAATCTAAGTTATTTCCAATACAGCTAAGCGGATAAAAAAAAGTCAATGTGGGTCTACCATATGATTAAAAGAAAGATATCTTATTAATCTTCTTTTTTTTTTCAAACGTGACATATTTACGCAAGAAAGAAATACTCAATTCTCAAATATTCGTAAGAAAACTGGGGGTTACACAATAAAGAAGTGTTGAGATTTTTTTTTCAATTACCCTAAAACAATTACTCCCCAAGCACATATATGTGTTTGGGGAGTAAGTAAGTCTTTTATTCAAATGCTAGTAATATCTTTCTACTGTTTATTATATTGTACTCCGGACTGATCAAATTTCACAATTCGCACCTCCGTCCTACGATTTTGTTGATGTTCTTGCTCTGAACATTTAACACCATCTGCACATTTGTTTTTCAATGCACTTTCACCAAAACCTTTCGCTGTGATGCGACTGCCATCAACACCTTTAGATACGATATATTTGCGCGCAGACTTAGCTCTGTTTTGTGATAGCTTTTTATTGTAAGCTTCATTACCTCGTGCATCTGTGTGCGATTCTAGGGAGATGGTCATTGACGGATAAGTTTGCATGAGTTTAACCACACGATCCAAATCGGTACTCGCATCTGCGCGAATGTTGAATTTATTGAAGTCGTAGTAAACATCCTTTAGATCGATAAGCTGACCTTCTGAGAAGTTTGCGTTTGCATCTCCTAAGAAATGTTCGTTTAAGTTGGCGCCGTTTAATTGGTTAGCTGGTACGTAGGTAGTCACTGGTTGTACTGTTGTCACAGGTTGGTAAGTCACGACCGTTTCGTAAGTCACTACTGGCACCATCGTGACTGGAGGTGGTGGCGGTGCTGTAGGTGTTGTTGTAGCGGGTGTAGCAGTAATTACTTCTGTTTTCCTAGTGCCCAATTCTAGCAATGCGGACATGGAGTCATTGGCATCGCATTCTATTTCAACGGTGTTGATTAGTTCATAATCTTCATCAAACCCTGGCTTGGTAGCTCTGATTCGGTATTCACATCCGCACTTTAGGCAGTAGTCAAATTTACCGTCTTCTCCAGTCATCGTTTCTGTTTCTTCGCCGGTGCATTTGTCTAGTATTTTTACTTTGGCATTCGGCATGGCCATGTTGTATTCTTTGTTTTTTACTATACCATTTAAAGCCATACAATTGCGTTTTGCAATGGGGATACAGTATTCGTTGTTTTCCCAAAGCTCCATGGAACTGACGGTCATGTTTTTAGTAATAAAGCCATTTTTTTCAACTACCACTTCGTATTGCTTGTTGCGTTGTACTTTAGCGTAGTTAAAAATTCCTTTGTCGTTTGTCCAGAAGTTTTTGACTGCTGCATTTTCTTCTTCTCCTGGTTTAGTAATGCCTAAAACAAATTCTTTGTTGTCGGCATTCAATGGTTTTAAAGTTAGAATCATGTCGCCATTGTTATTGCTGGTTGATCCATCCATTGCTTTTTCAGTTACCATAACAGATGCTTTTTCCACTCGCATGTTTGTTCCTTCTTCGTAAACACAGATCGCTCTGTTGGCGAAGGTAGCTTCGCTATCTGGAGTTCCATTTTTTAATTTCCAGCTGTAGATATCATCTTTTCCTGATCCACCTTTTCGGGAAGAAGACAGGTAACCCATATCTTGTTCTTTGTTGATATAAAATCCAAAGTCATCTTTTTTAGAGTTAAATGGCTTACCCATATTCTCGCGATAAATCCATGAGTCTTCATCATCTGGGTTTGCTTTAGTGGCTTTAAAAATATCTAAACCACCAAGGCTACTGTGCCCATTTGAAGAATAGTACAGATCTCCTGTTTCAGAAACGAAAGGAAATATCTCGTTACCCGAACTGTTTACGGTTGGTCCCAAATTTTTGGGCGCGCCCCAATCACCTCCTTCAAAAGTTGACACATAAATATCCATTCCACCATATCCTCCCGGACGGTTAGATGTAAAATACAGCGTACGTCCATCTGATGTTATAGCTGGATGACAGGTCGAGTATTCATTACTATTGAATGGCAATTCTTCTGAATTTACCCAATATTTATCATCTGAATTAGCGCTATAGATTTTCAAGTCGATCAAACCGTTTGAACTTTTGCCCTTAAGGTTGTTTCTGGTAAAAACCATCACCGATTGGCTTTCGCTAAAAGAAGCCGTTCCATCGTGGTACTTACCATTTACATCTCCGACAAAAGGAACTGGCTCGGTAAAGGTTCCGTCTTCGTTCATTTTTGAGAAGAAGAGATCAGTGAAATTATCATTGGTCCATTTATCGGTATTTTTCATCATTTGGTCGCGACCTCGAGTAGAGGTAAATACGATGCCATCTTCAAATGGTACGGGTGAAAAATCTAAGTGCTTAGTATTGATATTTTTTACGTTATAAATTTCAACATCGGTATGATCTACAAAAGCAGCTTCATCACAATTGACGTTAAAAGTTCTGTTTTTAAGATCTTTTTTACTGGCTACTTCTTTGTATTCATTAAACCAGCGAACGGCATCTTCGCACTTGCCATTACTTTGTAAAACCTGTGCATAATGCAAGAGATGCTTGGATTCATTGGTGTTGTTGATAAACTTTGCATACCAATATTCAGCCTCTTCTGTATTGTGATTTAGTCGGTGACTATTGGCAATACGAGAGAGTACTTTTTCGCTTCGCTTTTCTCTTCTACTCAGCGATTGATACGCTCGGGTGGAAGCTTGAAAACCAAGATCACGATACAGTTTATCCGCTTTTTTCTTCTCTTTGGTTCCTTCTGGTTTTAGATTTCTATCTGAGTTTTCTAATCCCATAATCTCTCCACTTCCTAAATTAGAAGGGTTAGCTAAGGTGTCGGTTTGACTGCTAAAACCCGTTGGAGTCGTAGTATTACTTGCAGTCACCTCACCTACCCCATTTTGTGCAAAGACAAACTGAGCTGAGCAAACTAAGCAACAAATAACTACTAAATATTTTATTTTTTTCATATCCTTAATTTGATATTCGAACGTTAATGAGATACGCTAAACTTGATTTTATAAATGCGCTTAGAAGTATCTGATATTCTTCAAACGACTTCCGTTTCGTAGGAAAACATATTCTAACATCACCTCAAAACTACCTGGCGAATAGTTACTTAATTCTGTCAGCGTTACATCTACTCCTACCGCTGCTTTGAGTTGTTGATTCAATTGATATTGTAAAATAAAATCAAAGGAATCACCCAATCGGTAACTCGCGCCTACCCATAATGTTTTCATAAAAAT
>CAKZUK010000079.1 GCA_937921775.1 uncultured Saprospiraceae bacterium | reverse complement strand
CGCGGATGGGTGCGTGAGCGAGCACCTTGCGTTCTTTCAACGTCGTTCTTTTGACGATATCGTCGAGGGCTTGTGCGTTTAATGTTGTCTGGCAGATAAATGCGATAAGACAGAACGAAAGTATTTTTTGCATGGTGGTTTTATTCTTTTTGAAAACGTGAGTAATTTTTTTTAAGTAAACTCTTAGTGTGCCGAATATTTGCAACATTCTATCATATAGAATGATTGTAGAGATGCAATACCTCAAAAGAAATTACATCACATTTTATTTTTTTAGCGAACGTGAAAGACCATTCCATTAAGTTGTCGTTCGTGCTTGTCGCCAGGACATTTTGCCTTTACTTTGTCGAAGTAGACGGTGTCTCCTGCTTTTGCTTTACTAAGTACACGCTTGGTTTTGTCAATAAATTTTTCGCTAGGATTGGTAACGACGATGATGTCATTTCCTTTTGGAACTCTGGTCATTTCAAAACCTAAAATTCTGCAGCGTGTTTCAAAATCAAAACGTTCAATAATCGGACTTAATCGATCGTACACTTTCAATTCACCAGGACTAACTCCCCCACCTTTCTTATTTCCTAAAAAGAGGGTTGGGTTAGGAATAGGTTTTACACGATATTCAAAAGAAGTAGGTTCAAGTCCACCACCAGAAACGGTGATTTTTGAGATACCTGGCCTATCTGGCTTGACATTATATTTCCCATCTTTAACTTTATTTATTCTCACCCCTTCTGCCTTCACCTCCACTTGCGAGCTCGAAACACCAGCTGCTGAAATAGAAAGTGGATTATCAACTCCCATATAGAAGACATTCATCTTGTCAGCAGAAACGGTAACGGAACGCTCCCCTACTTCGTAGACAAATTCTTTGCTGTAAGTTTTCACCTCTCCAGTTAGCGGATCTTTCATACTAATTTTTGCTTTCAGTGATTTTGACCCGATTTCGTTTGGTTGCAAATCAATTTTTGCCTTTCCGTTTCGAACGGGATAGTTGCGGCCATTTACGGATATGGTCATATTGTCAACAGAGGAACTGTAGGATCCTAGAAAAACTTCAGCGCTTAGAGCCTCTCCTTTTATTACATAACTTTTGTCAGAAGAAATGACGGCCTCAAATTCGTCGGGTTTGTATGCGATTCCTGTCTTTTCTAGAAAGTGATTGAGAAGGCTTGTTTCAGCTACTTTTGCATCGTTTTGTAGTTTACTTAGTATTGGCAAAACGGCAGCTACTGGCATTTGCTGAAAAGTAAACTGTGCCCAATCTCTCTTGTCAGAACCTTCTGGAAGTACACCTTGCTTGAGTGGAATACTAGTTGCTAACTTTGAGCGATCAACTTCATCTACAAGCTGCAATAATTTCTCTCTAACCGATTTGACAGTTGCATCCAACTCCATTCCTTTTCCTTCGAGCACCATCATCCGTGTGGTGACATCTTTGTTTTTAATTCCTTTGAGTTGATCGTCTTCGTCGTAGCCTCCTGACAAGTCCACCAATTCTTTTTTGATAGCTTCGACATATATTTCAAATTCTTTGGCAATGGTCTGAGCCTCCTGAGCTTTCACCTTGAAGGGTTCAAACTGTTGATAGGTATCAGCTTGAGTCGCGATGGCTTCCATCAGTTTATTGTTAGAATGGCCAGTTATCTGACTACTTTCCGTAAGGCTGTCGTTCATCAACAGGAATGCGTTTAGTATTTCAGCAGATACGTTGAGTGCTAGAAGGGCGGTCAAAACCAAATACATAAGGTTGATCATTAACTGCCGAGGTTCTTTTGGAATAGACATAGCAATGGTGTTTTAAATTGTTAATAATTTAATTGAGCTTTCGCCAAGATCTGTTTGTGCACAGTGTAGATGAATTAGAAGCCATAGAGGCATAGCTCTTCCATCAGGTCACCAGATGGTAAACAGTCGATATTTTGTTCTGTAAGTTTTTTCTTAAAGTCTTATGGCGTGATTTAGCGTGTATTTTAGAACCGCTCTAAATAATTACTTAAGACATCAACATAATGATCTTAGCTTTAAAAAGTAACAGGTTGGTGAGTAAATTTGTATTTTTGCAGCAAACAGTAATCTATGCCTTTAGACCAAGTAGATGTGGATGCCCTTACGGAGGAGAAAGAAATGTCATTTCTAGACCATGTAGAGGAATTGCGGTGGCACATCATTCGCTCCTGTGTATCTGTATTGGTGTTCACCATTGCGGCGTTTGTTGCAAGTGTCCCTATTTTCAAGCACATCATTTTTGCTCCCAGATCCCCTGATTTTTTATTTTATCGGGCTGTATGCTGGCTATCCAATGCAGTTGGTCTTGGAGATCGACTTTGTATTATACCTAAGGAGTTTGAGCTTATCGGAGTTCAGATGGGAGAAGTATTCCTGACCAATATAAAAGTGGCCTTAATGATTGGGATTGCGATGTCTGTTCCGTATATCTTTTGGGAAATTTGGCGATTCATTAAGCCAGGCCTAATGGATAGTGAGAAGAAGGCCGCACGTGGATTTGTGTTTGTATGTTCAATGCTTTTCTTCTCTGGGGTATTGTTTGGTTATTATATTATCTCCCCGTTTACGATCAACTTCTTGGTAGGTTATGAGCTTGAGGGTGTTGTTTCTACGCCTGCCTTTTCTTCCTACATCAATTATATGATCATGTTTACTTTGCCAACTGGCTTGGTATTCCAACTTCCGGTGCTTGTTTATTTCTTATCAAAAATTGGAATTGTCACACCGGAGTTTATGCGTAAATATCGACGTCATGCCTTCATTTTAATTTTACTTTTAGCCGCGGTCATTACACCTCCAGATGTCATTACTCAGCTTTTAATTGGTTTTCCTTTATATATCCTTTACGAAGCGAGTATTTTCATTTCAAAACGTGTCCACAAGAAAAATCAGGCAGTCGAAAAAACGAAACGTTTATCAAAATAACAGTTTCTTTCAATGCATACTACAGAGCAAGTTTTCAACATTTTGGGCAAGCAATAATACTATCAGAAAAATGCAAAATATATCATCTAATCTCACCATGTTACTCAAGCTATTCATCCCAACATTGTGGATTGCTTTTTTTGGTTTGTTTACCTTGGCGACTTTAATATCCAGTCCAGAGACTAGTATCATTTCCAACTCATACTTTAAAACGGGAGTGCCTCTCTTTTTCATATCTGGTTGCACCATTCTTTATTTCACATTTATGCAACTCAAGCGAGTTGACATGGATGAAGACTTCATGTATGTTTCCAATTATTTTAAAACTTTTCGATACACCTACCCTTCTATTGAAAAAATAAAAGAGCGTGATTTTTTATTATTTTACACCATTCACGTACATCTCAAAGAGGCTGGAGAATTCGGGAAAAAGATTGTTTTTATTTCACGATCCAAGAAGCTAGATCGATATCTTAAGGCGCATCCTAAGGTGGCGGAGCAGTTGATTGACGCTATTGCCAGCTAAGACTTAACTAGCATTACAATAAGAAACGCCTGCGCGCTCATCAAGAAGCACGCAGGCGTTTTTTATTAAAAAAGAATCGGAATAATTACTTAGTCCGCAAGCGAACCACAGGGCAAATAACCTCCTCTAAAGAGATACCTCCATGTTGGAAAGTATTCTTATAATAATTATTAAAATGATTATATCGATTCGGATATAAAAAGAACTTATCTTCTTTAGCAAAAATGAAAGTCGAACTCACATTCGGCTTTGGGAGCATGACCTTAGAAGGGTCTCTAAAATCCAACACATCTTTTTTATCATACTGCAAATTACGACCTACCTTATAGCGTAAGTTGGTTGTTGTTTCTCGATCACCCACAACTCTGGAAGGCGTTTTTACACGAATGGTTCCGTGGTCCGTAGTTATGATTAATTTTACATCACGCTCTGCGATTTTCTGCAAAGCATTCCATAATGGTGAGTGTAAAAACCACGACTTCGTCAGCGAACGATAAGCTGCTTCATCTCCAGCTAATTCCTTGAGCACTTCCATTTCGGTACGTGCGTGAGAAAGCATATCTATAAAATTATAAACGATAACTGTCAAGTCATTTTGCAATGTATTGAGAATGTTATCATTCATCAACTTGGCCTTATGTACAGAAGTTACTTTGGTGTAACTGTGCTTAACTTCCTTTCGAAAAACTCGCCCAATCTGGTCACCCAAAAATTCATCTTCGTGCATATTTTTACCACCTTCTTGGTTATCATTTAACCATTTTTCAGGATAATGCTTATAGATGTCCGCTGGCATTAATCCTGAGAAAATTGCGTTACGGCTATATTGAGTTGTAGTTGGTAGGATACTGTAAAAGAAATCCTCCTCTTCTACACGGAATAATTCACTGACGATTGGCTCTATCGTTTTCCATTGATCAAAACGTAGGTTATCCAGTAAGAGCATTACTGTAGGTATCTCATCGTTTACTTCAGGGAATACTTTTTTACGAAGTAGATTGTGCGACATGGTAGGCACATCTTTAGAATTCTCATTAATCCAATCTTCGTAGTTTCTCATGATGAATTTTGAGAACTCTGCATTGGCTTCCGTCTTTTGCATCGCTAGAATCTCAGCCATTTGAGTCGTGTCCGATTCATCTAGTTTTAATTCCCAGTTGATGATTTTTTTATATACATCTGCCCATTCTACCATAGAAAGGCCTCCATTGATTTGCATTAGGATCTGACGGAACTCTTGTTGGTAATCAGAACTGTTCTTATCACGGACCAATTCCTTTTTGTCAATGATCTTTTTTAGTGTTAGGAGAATCTGGTGAGGGTTGACAGGCTTGATCAAATAATCAGTGATTTCAGAACCAATGGCTTCTTCCATAACATTCTCAGCCTCATTTTTGGTAATCATAACCACAGGAAGTACTGGATTTGATTCTTTTA
This sequence comes from uncultured Saprospiraceae bacterium, assembly GCA_937921775.1. Classification (GTDB taxonomy): domain Bacteria; phylum Bacteroidota; class Bacteroidia; order Chitinophagales; family Saprospiraceae; genus CALGLS01. The sequence goes on along the minus strand of CAKZUK010000079.1, from coordinate 4,112 downwards.
TTTTGGCCAATGTTTCCAATCCTGTCAAACCAGGCATAGATTCATCCAAGAAAACTACATCAAAATCATTTTCTCCACATTCTTCCAGGGCATCATGACCGTTGGTTACAGCAGTTACATCGTATCCTTTTTGCTTAAGAAACAGTATTTGAGGCTTAAGCAAGTCAATTTCATCGTCTGCCCACAAGATTTTAATATTCTCCATTGATTCTGTTAGATTTTAGTTGGATGTAAAAATAGTTATTAAGAAGCTGTTTTAAATCAACTTCGTGATGTAGAAGAAATAGTCCAGTATTTTTTGTCAAATTTAATTTTAACCTATTTAACAAAAAACACATGCCTATTCTTTTGTTTGTTAGATTATTACAGAGTGAATATAAGTTTGCATGTCACCAATTCCAAAAAACACACTTACTTATCAACACTCAAGCAACCCAAAAAGGTTTTAATCAGTCTATAAATTGAAAAACGGGGATAAAAAAAGTTTTATTCCCGAGTTGAGAAGTCAAATGTTAACGCCTACGCAAGCTCAGATATTTCTTTAGTAGCAATTTAATACATTAAAGGTACTATTTAGCTCTGATGAATATCGATTTTTTATAGTTCGTCACTAAATAATCTTATTTTCGCGACTAATCAAGAAATATTATATTTTTGTAATATGAACCGAAAAAAAATCTTTAATGACCCCGTGTATGGCTTTATAAGTATCCCCCGCGGTCTTATTCTGAATATAGTGGATCATCCTTATTTTCAGAGACTAAGAAGGATTTCGCAGGTAGGATTCACGTATCTGGTATATCCGGGAGCTTTGCATACCCGTTTTCACCATGCACTTGGAGCTTTTCATTTGATGACTCAGGCTATTGATGTACTACGATCTAAAGAAGTTGAGATAACGGATGAGGAGGCAGAAGCTGTATCCATTGCTATTTTACTGCATGATATAGGGCATGGTCCCTTCTCTCATGCATTAGAACATGCTCTGATTGATTTACACCATGAAGACTTGTCTATCCTTTTTATGGAGGAGCTCAATGAAGTCTTTGACGGTCAGCTAGACATGGCCATTGAAATATTTACAAACAAGCATCCTAAGAAATTTCTTTACCAGCTTGTTTCAGGCCAACTAGACATGGACCGAATGGACTACCTTAATAGAGATAGTTTTTTCACAGGAGTCTATGAAGGTGTAATTGGCTACGACAGGATTATCAAAATGCTTGATGTCCGCGACGAACGGCTGGTAGTGGAGGAGAAAGGAATTTATTCGATTGAAAAGTTCTTAATTGCCAGAAGGCTAATGTACTGGCAAGTGTATTTGCATAAAACCTGTCTTGGAGCAGAGCAAATGTTGATACATACTTTAAAGCGAGCAAAAGAACTTGTTGGGGCAAAAAAAGTCATCAACATTTCAAAAAATCTTGCTTTTTTTATGAACAAGGAACTCAACTTGAAAGACTTTTCAAGAAAAGAACTTTTAGATAATTTCTCCAGTTTGGATGATGTCGATATTTTAGCAGCCTTAAAAAGTTTTAAGGAGAATAAAGATTTGATTTTATCGTATTTGGCAACAAGTATTTTAAATCGAAACCTTTTTAAAACTGAATTAAAAAGATTGCCTTTTACGCGTGACTATTTAGAAAACATTCGTCTCAAAGTCACTACACAATTCAATATCAATCCCGAGGACTTAGATTATTTGGTGTATCATGGAAGTGAAGAGAATAATGCTTACAATCCTCAAGTAGAAGAGATTAATATTCTGTTTAGAAGTGGAAAAATTTTGCCCATTTCTTCTTTGCCTGACAATGAGATCCCGACTAAAATTATAACTAAGCATTTCCTATGCTATCCGAAAAAAATCTTCTAGATTTGCGGTCACATAAGGAATCTGTTTAGACGATTATACAAGATTTTTTATAAAACAACATTACAATTATTTCTTTATCAAACCAATTAATTCAATTATGAAAAAATTGAACATTATTTTTACGACAATGTTTTTGTTCTGTGCAATGGTATCATTCGCACAACCAGGCGACATGCCTATCAATCAAGAGCCAGGAAAATGCTATGCTAAGTGTTTAATCGCTGATGAGTACGAAACTGTATCTGAACAAGTTCAGGTAAGAGCAGCTTCTTCTCGTACAGAGGTTATCCCTGCAGAGTATGGTACTACTTCTGAGCAAGTAATGACTAAAGCAGCTTCTTCTCGTATCGAGAGAGTTCCTGCTAAATATGAGACTGCTACAAGCGATTACGTTGTAGGATGTCCTGATGGTTACCACGTTGACCCTAGCTGTGCTGGTGGTGGAACTGGTGCTGGTTCTGCCTCTGGAGGTGGAAACTGTGACTGTATCAAAGAGGCTGCAATTCCTGCAACTTACGAAACTCAAACTGAACAGATCATGACTAAAGCGGCTTCTTCTCGTATCGAGGTTGTTCCTGCTACTTACAAGTCTGTTTCTGAGCAAGTAATGGTTAAGCCAGTTACTTACCGTACATCTACTGTTCCTGCTGAATACGAAAAGCAAACTGAGCAGTACGTAACTAAGGAAGCTTCTTCTCGTATCGAGCGTGTTCCTGCTAAGTACGAAAACCAAACTGAAACTATCGAAACTTCTCCTGCATCTACTAAGTGGGTAAAGAAGAAGGCTGACAGAAACTGTTTATCTGCTGACCCTAACGATTGTTTAGTATGGTGTCTAGTTGAAGTTCCTGCTCAATACCGTACTATTACTAAAAAAGTAAGAGTTGGTTGTTCTGATGGTTACACTGATTCAGGTGATGACTGTACTCGTACAATCGAAATTCCTGCTGAATACGGTACTCGTACTTTCAACACAGTAAAGACTGCTGCTTCTACTCGCCAAGTTGAAATTCCTGCTGAGTACAAGACTATTACTAAGAAAGTAATTGACACTCCTGCTTCTACTCGTACAATTGAAATTCCTGCTGAGTACTCTACTCGTTCTTACAAAGTAGTTAAGACTCCTGCATCTACAAGAGTTGATCGTAAGCCAATGATCACTCGTAGCTACACTACAACTAACAGAGCTGGATGTCCTGATGGATATACTGCTGATACTGGTGCTTCTGCTGCTGGTGGAGGAGCTGGTTCAACTGGAACAGGTGACTGTATCCGTGTTGTTGAGATTCCTGCTGAATACGGTTCAACTACACGTCGTGTAGTTAAAGCTCCTGCTTCTACAAGAACTATTGAAGTTCCTGCTGAGTACGCAACTGTTACAAGAAAGAATCTTACTAAGAAAGGTGGTTTCACTGAATGGAGAGAAGTTCTTTGTGGTGACAAAGTAACTGGTTACACTATCCGTCAAATCCAAAGTGCTCTTAGCGCTAAAGGATATGATGCTGGACCTAATGATAACATCTTAGGTGCACGTACTAAAGCTGCTTTAACTAAGTTTCAAAAAGACAACAACCTACCTGTAGGTCAGTTGGATATGCAAACGTTGAAGGCTTTGGGTGTAAACTACTAGTAGTTACAACTCATAAATAAAAAGGAGCTTGTTGGTTAATTCCAGCAAGCTCTTTTTTTATGCTTGGAGCTGGAGGAATGGGAAGAGGTATTTCCAGTTAAGATGCTTACTCTTTAGTTTCAAAGAGGAGTTGCTTGAAAAATTATGCTATGTTGGTTCACGTACTTATTGCCTTTAATAAAAGTGCAGAATTTATTACACCAACAAAAAAAGTATCAACTATAAAGAAAGAATCAAGCGTAGGTTTCGCTTTTACATCTGCAGTGGTTAAGCAAATAGACTAGAAAACATACTAAATCATAAAATGAACTAAAGCCATTATATCCAGCCTTAGTTAATCATTGAAATTGCCACTGCAATTACCAGTCTCACTGATTAAGCTTTTTCAATAGCAATTTCGTCTATTTCATTTTCCTTTCGGATAATCAAGAGGTAATTTCCTTTAGGCATATTGCTCATATCAATTGACTTCAAATAATTTCCTGATTTTTGATTGATATAATTACTTTTTGCAAATTCTTTGCTTTCGCTAGCTGCATCAACTAAACGAATTCTCACATCGCTCGGATTTTCAAGATTATATTTCACTTTCAACAAACCTGTTTCTGG
>CAKZUK010000078.1 GCA_937921775.1 uncultured Saprospiraceae bacterium | reverse complement strand
ATTGCTGCTTACCTACAAAGCGTTGATCCGAAATTAACAGTTGTCGATTTCAAACATGTCGAACTCGGCTAAATGATATTTTATTAAAGAAAGCGAATTATTTATTTAATTCGCTTTTTTTTTGGTTCGTTCTTTGGAATACAAAGGTTGGGGATTTGTTCTCGCCTTTTACTCACCCCAAAATACTTTAGTACAACAAATTTTATTTCTCATACTAGAGATTATGATTAAATACTTTGTATTAACACGAAAGACCTTATGTGCTCTATACAAATCGTTATTCATAGGCTCTAATAATTCTTAATAACAATTCTCGTGATGAATAATAAATACAAAAGAATACTTCTAAAGCTTAGTGGGGAATCCCTAATGGGTGGCCAAAACTTTGGCATCGACTCTTCAATGCTAAAGCATTATGCTACTCAAATAAAAGAATTAGTTGATTCTGGGGTTGAAGTAGCTATTGTTATCGGTGGAGGAAATATCTTCCGCGGACTACAAGCTGTGGAATCGGGCATCGAGCGTGTACAAGGTGACTATATGGGGATGCTGGCAACAGTAATCAACGGAATGGCCTTACAAAGTGCACTTGAGAGTTCTGGTGTTTATACCCGATTGGTAACTGCTATTGAAATGAAGCAAATTGCAGAGCCATACATCCGTAGACGTGCAGTACGACACCTTGAAAAAGGGCGTGTTGTCATTTTCTCTGCAGGAACTGGTAGTCCATATTTTACTACAGATTCTGCGGCGGCTCTACGTGCTAATGAAATAAATGCAGAAGTAATTTTGAAAGGAACTCGTGTAGATGGTATCTACACTGCTGATCCTGAAAAAGATCCTACTGCAACTAAATACGACACAATCTCTTTTGCTAAAGTAATCAGCATGGGCTTAAGTGTAATGGACATGACTGCTTTTACACTTTGTCAGGAAAACAATATTCCGATTATCGTTTTTGATATCAATCGTCATGAAAACCTGAAAAGAATTATTCAGGGTGAGATGGTTGGTACTTTGGTAGAATAGGGAAATGGTATCCGGTTACCGGTTACCCGGTGACCGGATACCAACTTTTTTTAACGTCTTGCTATGGCGATGGTGGCCATGCTGACTTTCACTCCAGGGATTTCCAATATTTTGTGTGCGCATGCTTCTAGTGTTGCACCTGTGGTAATCACATCATCTACAATCAAAACATGTTTTCCTCGTAAAGCTTTTGGATTCAGCAATTCAAAGGCTGACTTTACATTGTCAAACCGTTCTTGTCTTGTCTTTTTAGTTTGTGTGGCGGTGTCTTCATTTTTAATCAAAATGTTTTTACTCCAGGGAACTTCCATCGTTTCAGAAAGGCCACGTGCAAAAAGGTCGCATTGATTATAACCTCGCTTTTTTTCTTTGCGGGGGTGCATGGGAACAGGAAGTATTAAATCGACTTCTTTAAAGATGGGAGCCTCTCTCAAGGTCTTTCCATAAAGGCGTCCAAGGTTCACACCAATTTCAGTCTTGTGTTTGTATTTTAAATTGTGGATGAGCTTTTGAGTTCTACCTGATTTCACAAAATGGTACAAGGCAGTTCCTGCTTCAATTTTAACTCTCCCCCAGAAATGTTCTGCAAAAGGATTTTCCTTATAGGTGTGAAAATCTGTCTTTGGTAGGTAGTATTGGCATTGAATGCAAACCGCTTCATTGCCTGGCGGTAGGTTTTTGGCGCAAGCCAAACAGAGCTCTGGATAGATGAGACCTAGGAAGTCTTCCAGGTATTTTAGCAGTTTTCTCATTTTTAAAATTAGAGAAAAAAATTGAGACTTTATAGGATGGGACACAGATCTAACGGATTGAACGGATTCGAACGGATTTTTTCTGTTAGCGTAATAGGGTTGCGAAGCAAAGTTTTTCGCTGATTTATATATTGGAATTTAAGAGGAAGGGGAGACAAATAATAGAGCGCGTTAAACGAAAAAAATCCGTCTATATCTGTTCAATCCGTCGAATCTGTGTCCCATCCTCTCTATCCCGAACGGAGTCTGCTGGCCAATAAATAAAAAACGTCTGCCCAACATTTAGTAGGACAGACGCATCAAAACAAAACGAAAAACCAACTTTAAACAAGTCTTTTATACTGAAGTAGTTTTGAAATAAATAGAAAGTATAACTAATGCTCTATTTCAAAACGGCTTCATATGGATAACCAAATAATCTGATTTATTGTTGCAAAGGATATGTTAAGGAATTCCTAAAATCCTTTTTTTAGTATGACATTATTTGATTTATGACATAGTTTTTACTTTAGGGAAATAGTGCTGATCTCTTTTGATCATAAGGCCCATTTACCAGTTATTATCCTTTCTTTAAACGCACAGGGATCACTTTTGTTTTTCCTTTTCGAGTTACCGTCAATTTTATCGTGTCCCCGACTTTTGCACTTCCTACCATTTCTTGTAGCTCTGGTACGTTCTTAATTTTTGTTTCGCCTACCATAGTAATTACATCGTTGGGAAGTAAACCAGCGTATTGTGCTGCACCACCGTCAATCAAACCATCAACGACTACTCCCTGTGTAAAGTCTACACCAAGTTCCTGTGCTAACTCGCTGTCCATGTCTTTAATGTTGATACCTAAAAAAGCACGCTGGTAGCTTCCTGTTTCAATAATATCACTTACGATTTTTCGCATTAGGTTTACAGGAATGGCGAATGAGTAGCCTGAGAAAGTTCCTGTTTGAGTGGCAATAGCTGTATTAATTCCCAATAGTCTTCCAGTAGCATCAACCAATGCGCCACCACTATTTCCAGGGTTCACAGCAGCATCCGTTTGTATGAAAGATTCTAATCGTCCTTCTGCCTGAATCAAATCTATGCTTCGGCCTTTGGCGCTAATGATCCCTGCTGTTACGGTGGATGTAAGGTCAAAAGGGTTGCCTACTGCGAGTACCCATTCTCCAATTTCTGCTTTATCTGAATCAGCAAATTGAAGTGTTGGGAAATTCTCTCCTTCTATTTTCAGTACTGCCATGTCGCTGGAAGGGTTTGTTCCTACGATGGTAGCGTTGTATGTTCTATTATCTGTCAAGGTTACTTCTACCTGATCTGCTCCTTCTACTACGTGGTTGTTGGTGACGATGTATCCATCATTAGAAAAAATAACTCCGGAACCAGATCCTCCTCTTGGTCCAAAAGAATCACCACCAAAGAATTGGCCGAACGGGTCATTACTTCTACCTTGTCTTCTTTGTTTGGAAGCTGCAGCGCTTTCCGTTGCAGAGATGTGTACGACTACAGGCATTGCTTTTTTAGCAGCAGCTTTAAAGTCAAGTGGCGCTGCGACAGTTCCTTTCTTGACATTTATTTTGTTGT
>CAKZUK010000077.1 GCA_937921775.1 uncultured Saprospiraceae bacterium | reverse complement strand
GGTAACAAAGCATTAGTCCGACCCATATAATCCGCATACGCAGCATCCTTCCCCATCTTTGCCTCAAGCATCGTCACCCCTGAAACGCGCATCAATAAAAAGGTGATCATCATCGGACTGATCAAACTCAGCCACCAATATCCAAAAGGCGTACAAATCAAAAAGATGCCCCACCAAACCAGTATTTCTCCAAAGTAATTTGGATGGCGCGAATATTTCCACAAACCAGTCATCAAAGTTTTGCCTTTATTATCAGCATCAGATTTGAATTGGAAAAGTTGCCAGTCGGCAATGGATTGCCACAACCAACCAAGAGTGAAAAGTAGGGTCCCCGGAAAAACTAAGAAATTAGTTCTTGTTTCAAAACCAGGAGCTTGCATGATCGGGATCAACAGAAACCACATCACGATTCCTTGTAGTAAAAAGACTCTTAGAAAAGCTTGTACCGTCAGATTGCCTTTCCAGCCTTTTTTCATGTTGGTATACCTCCAGTCTTCTTTTGGGGATCTGTAATATCTGATCCCCAAATAAATACTGAGTCGTAGACCCCAAAGGCTAATCAGAAGCGTAGGCAGTATAAATTGATCCAAATAATACAATTGGATGATCCAAGCCACGCCCACAAATCCAAGCCCCCAAGCTGCATCTACGATGCTGTTGTCTTTTTGAATTTGGCCTAGGATAAACCAAAAAGTCATGTATGCAAGAATGAAAAGAGCGGCGATTAAGTATGGATTCATAAAGGTTTTGAATTTGATTTGTAGGGAAGTTCACCAGTTCTAATACAAATAATGCCTTAAAAGTTTAGAAAAAATTATTCTTTTCTTTAACAAGGAGTTAATTTTGGTTCTGGAAAGTACTAGAAATAGCTTTTGTTTAGTTATTAAAAATCATAATAATATTAGCCTACTAAATACAACACAATGACACGTTACCAACTTTTACTTTCACTCCTTGTTTTATGTTGCTCCTTTTCTAGCTTTGGTCAAACTATAGATTCCACTGCATATAAGATATATGAAAAATCCTGGAATGATCAAAGAGGACCAAAGCATATAGTGCTTAGGACAGATTCTACTTTAAAGGTGGCTTTGAATTTATTTACGGAAGAGGGGAACTTGGGAATGATGCTTAAGTGTAGGAATCGATTAGCCTGGTCAGCGCATTTGCAAGGGAATAGTGCTGCTGCGATTGAAAACTTAGAGGCTGTTATTGCTGAAACTAATACTTCTGTCGATAATTATAATGTAATTCAGGGGCAGTCATACCTTTATTTAGGTCGTGTATTTTATGAAATGCGTGAGATCCCAAAAGCTAAAGATGCTTTTGAAAAATCAATTGAATTGAGCTCAAAAGGGGAGGGTGACGAAGTGAATATTATTGAGGCTCATATTGAATATGCGGACTTGCTCGGACAAATGGCAGAGATGGAAAAATCATTGGGACATTTGAAAGAAGCCTTGCGAATTAGTAAAGAAGTAGAAGGGAGTAAAAATGAGTATAATAATGTAGCTAGGATATTTGGAGATATAGGCTATACCTACAACCTGCTAGCGGAATATAGTAAGGCGGTACAATATTTTCAAAAAGCTTTAGCAATTGCAATTAAGAAAAGAGGCGAAAACAGTAGAGATGTAGCAGCGATATACAATAATATGAATATTGCTTATCATTCTATGGGTGATTTTGAAAAGTCATTAGAATGTATGTTGAAATGTATGCACATTTTGGAAAATTACCATCCAGATGATTTACCTTTTATAGCGCATGGTTTATCCAATATAGGTTTGTCCTATCGCAGTTTAAATCAACCAGAAAAGGCACTTGAAACATTTCAAAAAGCTTTGAAAATTGAAACTCAGATGTATGGTGAAAATGCTGTTCAATCTGCCTTTACATTTATTAATACTGGATTGACCTACCGGGATTTGAAAGATTTTGATAAAGCAATTGAATTTGGATTGAAAGGGCAAGATGGAGTTACCAAATATTTTGGACCTCGTCACCCATACACTGGAAAGAACTTTGTAAGTCTCGCTATTGCTGAAGCGGAAAGAAAAAATTACAATCAAGCATTGGAATATTGTCGTTTGGGATTCAACTCACTTATCGTTAATATGAAAGACTCTGTTAGCCAAGAAGTAAATTTTGATTTAACAAAGTCAACCGATGATTCAGAAGAGTACCTAAGAACATTTTATGTGCAGGCGCTGATACTGGATGAGCGATATAAGTCAACAGGAGATATTCAGAATCTAAAAGATGCTTATAAAACCTATGTGCTTTGTGATCAGATAATAGACAAAGCACGTCGGTCGAAAACAGGAAATACGGTTGCTGCTTATAATAGTATTGTAGGGCTTATTGTTTATCCTGAGGCTGTTCGAAATGCATATGACCTTTATGAAAAAACCAATGAATTTAAATATTTAGAAAGTGCGTTTTACTTTACAGAAAAAGGGAAAGCAAGTTTGTTATTACAATCTAGTGCCGAATCATTAGCTCGTGAATATTCAGGTGTACCCGAAAAACTGTTTGAGCAAGAAAGGATGTTGAAAGAATCCATCTCATTATCTGAAAGTAGCCTTATTACTGCTGTTGCAGAAGGTAATAGTGATGCAATTAAAAAAATAAGGGATGAGGATATTTTTAAAGCAACACTTGATTTAGAGAAGTTGATAAAAAATATAGAAAAAGATTACCCTTCATATGGGGAAATGAAATACAACACTGCTCTAAACACGATTGCGGAAGTTCAGTCTGCACTCGATGATAAAACTATCTTGATAGAGTATCTGATTAACAGCCAAAATTATGAAGATAAAATCGGTGGGCCCGAACCCAAATTGTATGCCTTCGTTATCAGTGCATCAGAAATAAAGAAAATGAGTATTGATTGGCCTAGCTCAATGTCAGAGGATATTACTGAATTTCATCGCCTTAGTCAGAAGACATCTATCGTAAAGAATAAAAACAAAAAACGATTTATTGAACTGTCGAATAAGTTATATAATAAACTGTTGAAGCCTATTGAAAATCAGATAGCTGGCAAAGAACGTTTGATTGTAATTGGAGATGGAGTCTTGAATTATTTACCTTTTGAATTGTTGCTCAAGAATAATCAACAAAAAGATTTTAAAGATCTCGATTACCTTCTTAAGGATTATGAGATTTCTTATCACTACTCTGCTACTTTCTATGCAAAACGAAAAGTAAAACGAACCTTTGATTCGGAACAGTTATTGGCATTCGCTCCTGTATTTGGCGATAGTGATGGAAGCAGTAAATTTAGAACGGAAGACACTCGTTCTTGGCCCGACTCTATTTTTCAAAGTATGCGGGGCGATCGTTTTGTTCCATTGTATTGGTCGGAAAAAGAAGTGGTGGCAATCAATAATTTATTTGAGTCTAAAAGTTTAAAAAATAACACAATATTATTACATGATAAAGCCAATGAGCAGAATTTGAAAAACCTTTCAAAAGAGCCTTTCAAATATATTCATATCGCTAGCCATAGTTTTTCTAATCTAGATCAACCTCGTTTTTCAGGTATCGCTTGCTCGGTAGGCAGTAATTCGAAAGAAGAAGAAGAAGATGGAATTTTGTACGTTGGTGAAATCTATAACCTCAGCCTCAATGCCGATTTAGTGGTACTCTCTAGTTGCGAAAGTGGTATAGGTAAATTATTGAAAGGGGAGGGCATGCTGGGCATTAACCGAAGTTTTATTTATGCAGGTGTTCCAAATATCGTCTTTTCACTCTGGAAAGTAAACGATGAAAAAAGTAGTCAACTCATGACGGCTTTTTATAAGAATATGCTGAATGGTCAAACTTATTCGCAAGCACTTCGCTCTGCTAAACTGGAAATGTTGGAAGATGAAATGTCAGCTTTGCCGGTTTACTGGAGCCCTTTTGTCTTGATTGGTGGATAGGATAAGGAGTGAAGGTTTGAAGGGCGCGCGATCGCGTACCCTTCAAGCCTTACTTAGCCTAGCGACTAATCACAAACTTCACCGTCTCTATACCATGTTTCCCAACAATACGATAGTAGAAAATCGAACCTTCCAAATGTCCTCAGTCAAAACTCAATAGATACTTTCCTTCAGGAAGTGTATTATTGTGAGTCATCTGAATGAGCTTGCCGGAATGGTCGAGTAACTCCACCTTAATTTTATGTTACAGAGTACCAAGCACTTACTTATGAAAATGAGGAGATTATCACAGTCTTGTTCCAGCCTTGTCACTTGAAAATGCAATTTTTTACCTAAAATTTAAAATGTTAACATTCCTTAATGTTACCTCAAGGAAATGTTAACGTCTCAAGGTTACAATCGGCTTAAAAAAGCCTACAATCTAACATTACATTACTTTTATTAAACACAAAAAAAAATTAAAAATGGAATTAATTACAGAGAAAATGGGTCTTTTGGTAGAAAACCTTATCGCTTGGGCACCTAAATTAGTAGGAGCAATCCTTGTGCTTATCATTGGTTTATGGATCATTGGTGGAGTCGTGAATATGGTAAGAAAGGCAATGGTAAAAGCAGGACTCGATCAAGATGTTGTACCTTTTCTAAGCTCTATGGTTAGTGTAATTTTAAAGGTATTACTTATAATGAGTGTGGCTGGTATGATTGGTATCGAAACCACTTCTTTCATCGCTCTTATTGGTATGGCTGGTTTGGCTATCGGTATGGCATTACAGGGTACCTTGGGGCACTTCGCATCGGGTGTAATGATTCTATTATTCAAGCCTTATAAAGTAGGTGACTTGATTGATATGCAAGGTACAGTAGGTACTGTTGAAGAAATTCAAGTTTTTAACACGATCGTACAATCTTTGGATAACAAGCGAGTGATTATTCCTAACGGTACTGCAACTAGTGGTTTGATTACGAACCTTTCTGCTTACGATAAATTAAGAGTTGACCTAAACGTAGCAATGCCTTATGAGGAAGACTTCGATAAAGTTCAGAAGATTATTATGGATGCAGTTAAGGCTACTCCAAAAGTAATGACTGAATTTGCACCAACGGTAGAAATCGAAAAATTTGATGCACACAATATCCTTTTAGCAGTTCGTCCATACGCAACTACTGCTGATTACTGGGATGTGTATTTTGGAGTTTACAAAAACGTTAAAGCTGCTCTTGGTAAGCACAACATTAAGGTAGCATACCCAAGTCACTACGTAAAAGGGATGCCAACATCTAACTAGTAATTAACTATCCTCGACAGAGGAGAACGTATAAACATACAGAAAGCCACTGCTTACAACTTTGTAATGCAGTGGCTTTTCTAATTACAGGAATATTTTTTATTATGGACAGCACGAAATATAGATGCAGAATCTTTGTTTTTGCTTGAAGTCCTTCTTTTTTTCCATCCTCTCCATTATTTTAGCTTCAGCTAAAAAGAGTCTTTTCATGTTCTTCTCGTTCACTGGCTTCCCTGCCTTATACATCTCCATCGTAAAAAAATACGGTCGAGTGAACCCACTCTAAATTTTATTGAATAGTTCAATTTTATATTTTAACAAAAATATCCTTACGATAAAGCAAATAAGTAAGCAACCAACAAATCACAACAACCATAAGTGCAAAAGCTAAAGACCCATTCATCTCACCAGCCACAGGTACCCACCATTCGCTATAAACATAATGATATAAATTCGTCTTTTCTCCAGCACTATTCGTTATCGAAATTACCTGCATCGTACTCGAGATTAAGAAAGAAAGCACATATGCAAAGATTGAATTACTTCCAAAAACTAAAAATGGCCATGCCCAAGCTTTGATGCCTTTTAGGTCAATCAACCAGATACAGATACTCAACACAATCAAGGCCAAGCCTGTGGTATAAATCACATAAGAGCTTGTCCACAAAGATTTGTTAATCGGAAAAGTCAAGCCCCAGAGCCAAGCAATCCCTACTGCAACTAAGCCAAGAAACCACATGGTTCTGACTAGTAAATGCTTATCCTCCGTTTTGTCAATCCAAGCTCCACAAAGGTAGCCGAGCAATACTTGCGCAATCCCAGGAATAGTACTCAGAACGCCTTCTGGATCAAAGGGCATCCCTTTGCCTTGATAAAGATGACTGTCGCCTAAAAGCCAACGATCAAAAGAACGAACCACATTGGTTGTCAAAGCAAATGGATCTCCTGTAGCTCCCATCACGAGCAGCGCCCAGTATCCAACTAATATGAGCAAGGCTACTCCCGCAATTTTCTTGAGGTCGCGTATAAAAACAATTAGTAAAGCAGCAGGACCATAAGCCAGTGCAATCCGTTGGAGTACACCCATTATCCGAAGTTCAGAAACGTTTTTATTATAAAAAGGATAGGCATAAAGTGCAAAGCCAATGAGGAAAATAATGGAAGTTCGTTTGAGAATTTTAATAATCATTTTGTTCCTCGAGCTACTTGAATAGCTTTTGAAGGAGAACCAAATAGACACGCCCACAATAAAAAGAAAGAATGGAAAGACTAAATCTGTAGGTGTGCATCCATGCCAATCAGCATGGCGAAGCGGAGGATATACGTGACTCCAGCTACCTGCTGTGTTGACTAAAATCATGAAAGCAATAGTCGCTCCCCGAAATACATCGAGGGATTGTAATCGTTTGGGCTTAGGCATGTTTTGTTGGTTTTCTCGTTAGTAAAATATTTTAGCCACAGTCAAGAAGCTATAAATATAACTTTTTTACTTTGTACTTGTATGATAAGACCTCAATAGTATAAAGGGCTTAGTAATATAAAAATAGATATTCTTATGGTGCAACATAAAATAATTATATCTTTATTTCACCTTAAGTAACTCTATACGTTACTTAGATCTAAAATACCCTCAAATGAAACACAAGCTTAATTTACGTAAAAGTAATACTAGATATTTAATTTTTATTTTTTGTATGTTTTCTACTTTGGTGACAAACTCAGTATTGGCTCAATGTAGTATTCCAAAAATATTTATTGATACAGGTGAGCCAAAACTGGAATTAGTTCAAAGGTTTGAAACGTATGAGAAAGATTCTCTTCGTTTTGAAACGAATGAAGAATGTAGACTGAAGTTTTATTCTGAATTTGTATACTGTTTGAGAAGAACAGAAAACAGTGAAAGGGCTTTGTTTTTAGTTGATTCCGTTTTGATGAATGTAGAGATGGATGATTATGAACTTCAGAAAACTAGTCTAGAAGTTGAAAAGATATTGTTGCTTTCCCTATCAAAAAAAGATAGCTCATTCTACAAGAGCTTAGATGAACTAGAATCAAGTTTCATCAAGCATCAGTTTTTTGAAACAGATCCTGATCGGGAAGAAACGCTTGACTTAATTTCTGTTACGGTAGGACTTTTTACGGAAGTAGGGCGTTTCGGTTTTGTCAATTCATTATTGCTGAAACAGTTGGAATTGAATACTAGCCAAGATTCTTTTTACCTTTTCCATAACTGGTTTATGATTGGCTTGAATAATTTAAACAATTATTCTTATCACAAGGCTAATGAGGACTTTCAGACCGCTTATACTTATACTGATTGTGAAGGGGTTGATTCTTCTATGCTTGCAGAATTGTCCGTCTTGCAAGGAACAGCATTGATCGAATTGGATAGTTTTCATAAAGCAATTCGTTATTTTAAAAATGCCTTGTCGCTCGTTGATAATAGTATTGAAGTAGAAATATACGCTTACATTGGTTTAGCTAAAGCTTATGACGGATTGGGAATGTCGGATTCGTTATTCCTGATTCAAGAAGATTTAAAATCAATTAGAAATAATGAAGAAGTACCTGATTTTTTGAAAAGGGATGCGGTCTATTATATGGCAATAGATAATCTGCATAAAAGAAATCTAAAAGACTTGAAATATAATAATCATATACTTGAGGGAATTCTTGATACGAATATCTTGCATGATAGATATCTGTTTTACCAAATGAAACAACATGTAACAACACTAGAGAAATTTGATGATGATGAGATCACAAGCTATCTAAACGCAAGAAGTATTGATGTGGAAAGGAAAAGTATCAATGAACTTCAAACCATGAATAGCTTGAAGTTAAAGTATGAAACAGAGAAAAAAGAACAAGAAAATAAACTACTAAAAGAGCAAGAAAAGATTCAGGATATAACAATTGAAAGAAGAGGTTACCAACTTCTCGCAACAGGACTAGGTATCTTGTTTTTAGTTGGAGCTTTATATTTACTTTGGAGGAGAAGTAAAAAGCGAAAGAAAATTAACGAAGTGTTACAAGATAAAAACCATTTATTATCTGAACAGAAAGCGCAAATTGAATTGTTAAATCAAGAGCTAAATCATCGTGTTCGAAACAACCTTCAGTTGGTTAGTAGTCTAATGGGGATGCAGGCATATCGATTGGAAGATCAGGAAGCAAAAGACGCCTTTTTGGAAAGTCAAAACAGGTTGCAAGCCATGAATTATGTATATAATAAATTGAGTTCAGATACCGCTAGTGATAATAGAATAATTAATCTGTCTGAATATTTATTAGAACTATGTAAGCATTTAGAAAGAACCTTGTCCACTGAATTTCAACATTTGAATATTGAAATAGATAGTTCTAATGGCCAAGTAAATTGTGAAGCTGATAAGTCCATTCGGATTGGATTGATTGTGAATGAACTAATAACGAATTCAGTGAAATACGCATTTGGCAATCAGGATAAACCCACCATTAATGTTTACTTGGAAAGTATTGGAGATGAAAAATTGCAGCTCATTATAAAAGACAATGGGTCAGGAATGATTGTAAAACAAGAAACAGAAAGAGAAGATTCATTAGGTACTAAACTGATTAGTCTCTTAGTTGGACAGATGAAAGGTCAAATGGAAAAAAGAAATAAAGAAGGTTTAGAATATACCTTTGTCTTATAGCGTTTTTTGCTTAAAGATATACTGCCTGTCGAAGCAAGTATTGAATAAGCCTAGCTGAACAGTTGCAGATCTTTTGAATGATTCCAAAAAAATGAAAATGCAAAAATTAAAAATTCTAATAATAGAAGATGAGGCAATTCCCGCGGCTTACTTAAGTGAAATATTGGCAGATCTAGGATATTTGGTGACCGACATTGCTTCTGATTATGATACTGGTTTGCTTGCCTTAAAAAGAAATTTACCAGATTTAATTTTGATGGATATCAATCTTGGAAAGGAATCAAAAGATGGTATTGAATTGGCAAAAAGTATCAATGCTCTTGAGCAAAATATTCCTCTTATTTTTATTTCTGCCAACTTTGAAAAAGTGTATCGTGATCGAGCCTACGAAACGGCACACGCAAACTTTTTAGTCAAGCCATATAATAAAAATCAAATTGAACTATCTGTTGAAAGCGCACTTAGGGGATTTGATCAAGCCTCCAGTGCACCCGAAATATTAACGGGTAATAAACATCTTTTCATAAAAGATAAAGCAACTTATGTGCGATTAAATGCTTCTGATATTTGTGCCATTGTTGCAGATCGAAGCATTTCTCATATTTATACCAACAATAAAAAAAGAACAGTATCTACCCACCTTGATAATTTACTGAAGCAATTTGATGTCAATCAGCTTATTCGCATTCATCGTTCCCATGCGGTTAACCTTCAAAAAATCGTTGAGTTAAACTTTAATGAAGGGCAAGTTACCATTGGTTTAGATGATAAAGATATGAAGCTTAATATTGGTCCGAAATATAAAGAAGAATTATCTAATCGAATTAAAACAATAAAATCCTCCTAAGTAAGAGCTTTAAAAGGGGCAAAAGTTATTAAAGAGTTTAAACTAACTGCTTCTATTCGGTCTTTATAAAGAGTATCCGAAAGTGAAGGAATGATTTTTTTTAGTTCTAAAAATTCTTTGTTCCTAAAATACCCTCTTTCAAAAGGAAAAAGCAGGCCTTCATAAGGTTTAGACCATTCTCTTTTTTTTATTATTTATATTTATTTCATCGAATGACAATGATGGTATCGTAATTTGATAAGACAACACTTATCGATTCACTTCTTTTACTCCGTATTGGTGTGAATAGCCATTCCTATGTCTTCGATTTTGAAAACTTTATGTCACCTTCAAAATCGCACTAAGATGAAAAACGTAAAAATTGAAAAATCAGGACTTGCTAAACTTCAAAAATTAGAAGCTAAGAAAATAAAACAAAAGCAAGCTGTGCGAGGTAACCTCGGACTACAAGATCTTATAATTTGTTAAAAAGATAATGGGGGAGTACTAAGTACTGAACGAACTAAATCATTCATCCAGGTTTGCATCAGATCAATTCGTTATTTACTTTTTCCAGCAACCAGTCTTTGCAGATTATCCTTTCCGTTTGTTGTATTTCCAACAATATTTTTTCCCAATTGGGTGATTTATGAAAGAACATTAGACTAATCTTTATAAAGCTTAAAAACCGTAACTTCAGCTCCTTGGATAAGGTTTTTGAGTTGTCGATGTTTCGTTTAAAATTAATGCAGTATGTCTTAGCTGTGTTCAACTCATCAGCTCCTATTTCGTAGCAGCAGCGAATCAATAAACTTTGGATGTGAAGCGAAGCTAGTTCAAAATCCCAAGGGGTTAATAAAAGCTTATCTCGTGCTTCTTCAAATTTATTTTCATGAAAAAGAACACGCGCCTCAGCAGTAGCTAAGCAACTTTCTTGTTGCTCTTTAGGGAGTTTCGAACCATAGTCTTGGATAATATTTTTTACTAGACTAATCTCGCCTAAAAGACATCCCGTGTTCACTAAATTAAGAAATAAATTAATCGCTATTTGCCCGCCTCCTGTTATCCAATCTCTTTCTAGGCCTAAGACTTGTAAATTGAAAATTCGTTGTTTCCCATTCTCTTCATTGAACTTTTTGCTAGCATAATTGGAGAGACAAGTATAGTAGGTGGGGAGCTCAGAAGGGGGAATTTGCTGATCGTTAGTAGATAATATTTCCAAAGCTACATGGTAAAATGAATTGTCGTTAGTTAACTCTGCTTGGATAATGTTGGCAAAATAGCAGATTAATGGAGATATGTCAGATAGGTGCTTTTTAGAAAATGAGTTTGCATCTTCTAAAGAAAAACTATTATAAGCGGTGTTTTTTAATCGAGCTATTATTATTCGTTCATAGTAATATCTGAGTTTAGCCAATGCATAAAAGCTATCTAGTTCATCTTCTGCTTTGTTTAGCAGTTGTTCTTTTGTATCGTCTTCAAGTTGTTTTTTTGATGCTCGAAAAATAGAGAGATGTATTTGTTGCCAGGATAAATAGTGGTGATTTATATCTCGGTAAGATGCCTTACTTAGACTTTGTGCCACCTTCTTATTCCACTTCTTGTAAGACTTTTCTCTAAAATCTCTTCGATTCATTATCCTTAATAACAATGACTTAGCGTCAATGTCATTAGCTCTGAAAGATTCGAGTAGTAGCCATTCTTGGCATTTGCTGTAGAGCTCACTCATTTGATTTCCAATAGTTTTAGAATCAGTTGATTTGAGTTTAAGCTTTTTAATTAGTTTGTCTTTTTGGTAGTTTTCGATACGCCCATTTGTAGTTTTAAGATATTGAAGGGTATTTATATTTTTTTCTTTTGAAGAATAGTTTTTGTTGACGTAGAGCGTGAACATCTTCCGTTCCGAGTCGGAGAGGCAGTAGAATAGGTGAATGAATTCATTATTTAAAGCCATTTTTTTGAGGTAATTAATGGAGGTTTTTTATTGTTTAAATATTTGGTTTTCAATGTATTGTTAACTGTAGTAGCCTTAAGGAATTGAATTTTTTATTAAGGAAATAATAGCGTTTATGTTTTGTTGTAGACTATTAAATTTGTTATTTTTAATTCCAAACTAATTGAACTATGTACACAAAGTACTAATATATTTTGAATAAATAGTTGAGATGAAAACTGGATTTATAGGAATTTTGTTTTTTGCCAAATTGTAAAGGCAGAGCTCGTTTGTGCATAACTTGGTATTGCTAATATATCGATTTAAGCTAGTAAACGAACTATAAGACACAGGTATTTTAGCTTTATTGTTGGAACCTCAAACGAACAAATAAACAAAGTTAATTACATGAACCAATCCAAGTAACCAAATGGATACCTAAACAAATTCCTGCTACTTGATGATCTTATCCGTTTTCGCCATTGAGGGTTCGCGCTCTCTTTCATTGTCGAAAGCGGAAAGATTGTTGAGGAGCCATTTTAGTATGCCTTCCATATTAAAGTAGATGAATGTTTTTCCATTTTTGAAAATACAAGAGTAAAGAAATTTGGTACTAAGCAATCATTCCAATTCCTCCATCATCTCATACGCAAGCATCTCCAAATACCGTTCACCATTCTTCATAGCATCAGGCAAATCATTCGCCTTGGAAATAATGGAATAGGCCATGCTGATTTTTAGTTGGGCTAATTCATTTGGTCTTAATTGATTGCTACCTGCAAAAGTAATTAGAGGTTTGTCATGTGTTTTGCAAAGAGCAGAGATACCAGCTACGACCTTACCATGAAAAGTTTGGCTGTCAAGTTTTCCTTCCCCGCTAATGACGAGGTCAGCTTGTTTTATTTTTGCTTCGAGGTAGGTGAGTGTACTAAGTGAGGTAAAACCATTTTCCAGTTTAGCATCGAATAGGCCAACTAGGCCTGCACCAATTCCACCAGCACAACCGCCACCAGCAACTTGTGATACATCTATTCCAAATTGCTTTTTCAAGACATTGGAAAAATTAATCAAACCCTGATTCAATTGTACAATATCTAGTTCGCTTGCACCTTTCTGCTGAGCATAGATATACGCAGCTCCTTGTGGGCCATATAATGGATTGTTTACATCACTAAAAACAGTCAAGTCGAATTCGATAATATTTGTTGGACGAGATATCGAGTGAATGTATTGAAGGCTGTCTCCAATTGGCTGAAGTTCCTTTTTGTCTTTATCATAAAATTGAAAGCCAAGCGCATGGGCGATTCCAATGGCTGCATCATTGGTAGCAGAGCCGCCTGCTAGGAGATAAAAATTACGAATGCCACGAGAAAGCGCGTCTTTTATAAGTATGCCAGTTCCTGCGGTATTGGTGAGCAGTGGGTTTCGTTCTGAATCTGATAATAATACGATTCCAGATGCGGCAGCTAATTCGATGTAAGCGTCTTTTTCAGAAATAAGATAGCTCGCTTTTATTTTTCTACCAAGTGGGTCAGTTGTATCAACTGTGATTTTTTGACAGTTTAGATAATTAGAAATAATAGCCAGTGAACCATCACCACCATCAGCAATGGGATGTAAGTTACAGTGAACCTCAAGTTTGCATTTTTTTATACCTCGTGCAATTGCTTCGCAGACTTCCATTGCACTGAGGGAGCCTTTGAATTTATCACAAGCGATTAGTATTTGCATAGGGGAGACTTTGTTTTTGCTTTTTGTTAAAAAAGATTAGAGTGTGTGACAAATTCCCTGCTATTGGCAGTTGGCTTCCTTCGACCACGCTTTCAGACGCGTCTGAGGGAAGCCAACTGCTAACTGCCAAACGCTAACTGCATTAAATAGGATTCCGAGGATTTGTCACGCACTCAAAAGATTTGGAATGTTCATGGACAAAATAACTATGGCAACAAAGAACGCTAAAAGTATTCCTGCTTTTGGATAGTCAACTTCAAAGGAGAAAGAAAGGCCTTCTGATAACTGTTTTTCCTTTCCTGTAGTAACTAAACTTATCAGTAAGCCAATAACCAAAGTAACGATTGCTCCAATAGCATTCCACCAAAACCAGAATATATCTGGACAAAACAACCATAGGTAAACATTAAAGAGAACACCAACAACAAGACCAACATTGGCTCCGATATGATTTACTTTTTTTATACCAATAGCAGCAATAAAGGTAGCGAGAATAGGGCCGTAAAAAACAGAGCCAATCTTATTAATGGCCTCAATTACGGTCTTTGCAATGTCTCCGGTAAAAAATGCCAGGATAATACAAACAAGCCCCCAGAATAAGGCAGAATATTTAGAGTAGGCAATATATTTTTCATTGCTAAGTTGCTTGTCTCTATTGAAAATGTCTTCCACGCTCGCGGCACTTAAGGAGTTAATAGCTGAGCTTAAGGAGGACATGGCTGCGGAGAAAATAGCGACCATTAAAATTCCAATAAGACCATGTGGTAGATAATCTCTGATAAAAAGTGGGATCATTAAATCAGGTTTGTCTGCGGGTATGATAGCTCTGAAGTCTGCATTTGTTGCCACTAAAGTACCAATGACCAAACCCATAATACAATAGAGCAAGGTAATTGGAAAACGCATCAGGCCGTTACAAAGTAAGGTTTTTTTGACGGTGCCTAAGTCCTTTGCAGAAAACAATCTTTGCACCTGACTTTGATCCGTGCCATAATAAGATACGTATAAGAAAAAACCACCCGTTAGCATTGGCCAAAAGCCAAACTCTTCTCCTTTCTCAAAGCCCATTGAATTAAAGTCGACAGCCAATAAGCGATCTCTATCTAGTTGTTCAACAAAAACTTCCCAGCCTCCTAAATAGTACAAACCACTAATCAGGCAAATCACAATCCCAAAGAATAAAATAATCATTTGGATCATATCTCCATAGACGACTGCTTTCATTCCTCCCTGATAAGAATAGATTAAGGTGACCACACCAATAATAATGATGGTGACCCACATCGGAATATCCATCACAGACCCCAAAATAAGTGCCACCGTATAAATCATGACACTAGTACCAAAGGCTCGGGAAAATTGAAAAACGATACTGAGTAATAATCGGGTAGAAGAACTAAAGCGTTTTTCCAAATATTCGTAAACACTTACAATGCCTGACTTGTACATGGGAGGTATCAGAAATACCATCAAGAATAGCATAGCAAGAGGTACTGCAAATTCATAGGTCAACCACATCATTCCTCCGCCTTCCTTCAGGCCAACAAAAGCGGGCGCTGAAATAAAACTGATGGCAGATAGTTGGGTGGCTGCTGTACTCAAAGAGAGGGGGAACCATCCAAAGCTTTTTCCGCCAAGGAAATAATCTTTACCAGATTTCGAACTTTCAAAGTACTTTCCCAGAAAGAGAAATCCAATAATATAAGAGATAATAACGAGGTAGTCTATGTAATTCATTTGGATTTGATTAAGTCAAGGATGGATGATGCTGTCCAGGAAAACAATTCGCCTCCATATCCTTTGCTAGCGTTTTTTACAACCGATTTTCTGGATTCAAAATATTCATAAAATCCTAGTTTGTCTACCAATTCGATTAAGTCTGATTTTACAATATTAGCGGTTTCGAAAAAATTATAATCCATGAGACCTTTGTAAATCAGCCAGTTCATTTGTGGCCAAACCGGACCTCGCCAATACCTTTTAGAATCAAAAAGAGGGCTATCTACATCAAAACTAGGGCAGAGATAATAATCTCTATTATGTAGGTCCATCAGATAGTCGGAAAGATGTTGCGCTTGTTGTACCGAAGGTATTCCCGCAAAGATAGGGGTGATGCCTCCAATTTCTTTTACTGCCATTTGCTTCTCATCTCTGAGGTCGTAGCAAGTATACATTTTTAAATCCTCGTTCCACAATTTATCGTTGAAACTCCGAATACTTTGTTGTTGCCATTCCTTGAGCTGAGCACTATCAAAACCGAACCGATCTGCGATATTGATAAGGCTTTGATTCGACTTTATTAATAGGGCATTCATCATAGAATCTTGAATTAAAAATGGACTTTCTTCAACAATTGCAGGACCATCATATTGGTTGAGTTTACCTAATTGCAATAAGTAGACATAGCGATCGTATTGGTCTGAGGTTGGTCGCTCAGAAGCATCAGCAATGCTGGTGTCCCGTCTGGTGTAAGCGGGAAGTTTATCGCGATCAATTGTGATTCTATTAAGTGATTCATCCCACAGCGGAGAATTATCTCTCCCTGATTCCCAAGGATGAAAAATAGCCATGAGCCCTTCTCGATGCGGATCGCGGTAGGTATAAAGGAATTGGTGGTACTTGACTATTTTTGGGAAAAGGTCTTTTGCATATGCAAGTAAGTCTTTATTGTCAGGATGTTTATTCAGTAGATTCTCAAGAACAAAACCATGAACAGCAGGTTGGGTGATACCAGATGTTTTCGGTTTTTGGGGGGCACCTTTATTCACATTGCTATCCCAAAAATCAAAGTTTGGGAAATAGGTATCTTCCTTTTCACTATGAAAAATAATGTGTGGGACCATCCCGTTTTCCCATTGTCCAGAAAAAAGTGATTTTAATTCCTGAATTGATTTGTTTAGGTTAAAATAGCTATGTCCAAGACTGACAAAACCAGAATCCCAATTCCATTGGAAAGGATACAGTTTGTTGGTTGGAATAGTGAACCCATCACGCCAGTTCAATTCTAAAATGTTCTTTGCTGCTTCAATTAGATTGGTGTTCAAAAGAATTTTTTTAGATAAGTTAGATGATTAAACGCTATTGCATATCGAATGAAGGGAGTTACTCCCTTCATTCGATATGCAACTGTATGATAATACTTTTTTAGAAATTAAATGCTGCTCGAAGGAAAATTCTTCGAGGGAGAATCGGACGACCTACAAAATATTCGCCACCACCAACTTGAGTGTTTCCTTGTCTTGGGGAACCTTCTGTAACTCCTGCTGAATCCAATAAATTAAAGACAGATATACCTAGTCTTAAGTTTTGCTTGTTCGTTAAATCGATAGTATAGCCAGCGGAAAGTCGAACAATGTTGAAGCCATCAAGCTCTACCGTGTTGGCATCATTGGCAAACTTAGAGCCGAGGAAATTACTTGACACATCAAAATCAAAGTTTGATTTATTAAAAGATAAACCAATAAGCCCCATAACGTTAGGTTGTCTTCTTAGCTCATTTCCTTCCTGATCAGGGTTGCCTTCCACTTCCGTAAATTCATGATCTTGAAAAGTGAAATTACCATATAGATCAAGGCCAGAGATGACGCTATAGTTAACATTGGCTTCCACTCCAATCGTTTGAGTACTTTGAATATTGACCACCTCAGTTACACCACCATTCGCATTATTTTCAAAATCAATACTTCTTCTATCCTTTAGTGAAACGTAAAATAAAGCAGCAGTAGCAGCTAATTTTCCTGAACTATATTTGGCACCTAGTTCTCCTTGTAATACCCCTTCTGTTTCATAAGATTGAGTTAGTCCTGGAGTAGCTGCTGGGAATTTTACACTTCTCAATTCTGGGAAAAAATATCCTTTAGAGAAGTTCGCATAGATATTTGTAGAAGAATTTATTTTGTATAAACCTGCTACAGCAATGGCGAAGTCGGAAGCGGATACCGTTCCTTTGTTGAACGTATTAGAGCCAACACCCGTTTCTTTGCTAATGATTCCTCGAGCTTTTTCATAACGGAATCCGATATCAAAATTAAATTTTTCACCTTTGTATTCATCCGCCAAGTAGATGGCACTCTTGATGCTTTCAAGTGTATTGTTTGAAGTTTGACCTCCGCCAATAAAACCATTTGTAGCATAAGGAACAGAATTTCCAAGTGTGTCGGTGTATGTAATATTTACGCTTCGTGGAGAATTACTAAAATCACCTACGAAGTTCCAAAGCCAGTTATTGTCCTGAGCTTTGGTGTCAGACATGAAGGTTCCGATGGTGATTTGGTGATTATCAATCTTCTTTGTCAAGTTTAGTTCTCCTACTATTTCTTCCATAGGTCTCTCTCTATCAAGTACTCTATTTTGGAAAAGCAAATCACTCCCCGCTAGAGGCCTTCCTGTGTCTACATAGTTAAATGTTGCGTTGGAAGGCAATTCTCTATCGGCGAGATAGTCCGCCTGTGCTTCAGGTGTATTGTGCGGGCCATCACCGTCGAGGAATAGATTAAACCAGTGATCATATTTAGCTGTTTTTACTTTTGACGAAAGTTTCCAATCGTCAGCAAAAGAATGTTTGAGGTCGAGCATAAGGTAACCACCTTGAGTGCTCACACCATCACCAATTGGTGTTTCGAATCGTCCATTCGGTGTGTCAAAAGAAAAGTCAGTTGCTTGAGAAGTCAACATGGTGTAAACGGTTTCTCCGTCATTGCCATCTGGTCTTTCTTTTTCTCCATCTGCGTTTGCTAAAGGATAAGGTAGGTAGAATTGAACATTGTCGTCTATCATTTGACCAGAGACAGTGAAGGTGCTTTTACCATTGTTGAATAACTTTTTGATGTTAGCTCTTATCTGATGACCTCTGGTAGGGAGTCCTGTTTCGAGTGGACCTTCATCGTAGCGGTAAAATCCGGATACGGCATAAAAGGTAGATTCATTGATAGGTCCAGAAGTGAGGAAATCTGTTTTCACTCTTCCGCCTTCCGCCCATTCTAGTTGTACTTTACTTTTTGTTTCCGGACCACCAGTCACACTACTGTAATTGATAATACCAGCAACTGAACCAGTGCCAAAGAGGGTAGAAGCACCACCTCTGACGAATTCTAGGTTTCGGATACCAATATCATTTCTAAAGTAAACGTCATGCGCCGATGAGTTTAATCCAAAAGTACTTAGTACTGGCATACCATCCACTTGTAAAGGAGTGAATTGGAATTGACCACCAGAGGGCATTCCTCTAACAAATACATTGGTAGCGACTTCGCCACCACCACCTTCAGCAGTGATACCTGGAATTGTTCGGAGAATATCCGCTTGTGAACTGGCAGCCAACCTTTGCAGCTGCTTGCTATTGAGGTAGGTCATTGAAATAGGGGACTCTTTTTGAGAACGTCCGCTGAATGTACCTGTGACCACTACTTCGTCGAGTGCTAATTGATCGGCTTCCAAAACAAGATCAACCGTTCCACTGTAAGTAGAAAGATTAATCACCTGAGATGCAAACCCAGTATATGAAATTTTTAAAATTTCTGCCCCATCGGGTACTGAAACTTTATAATTTCCATCTAAATCAGTGACGGTTCCCGCATTGGTACCGACAACGAGAATGGTTGCTCCGATAAGAGGATTTCCCGAATTATCGGAAATGTTTCCTGTAACAGTGGTTTGAGCGTGTAAAAAACCACTGATTAATAGTAGGCACAGAAATAAGCCCCAAGTCTTGGTTAGGTTAAATTGGAATTTCATATTTTATTTTTGAAATTATTACTTGATACAGAATATTAAACTGACTAATGCGTAAATGCTTTACAAATGTAGGGCAAGTGCTTAATGGTCGGCATATATTAAACTATCCTGTTATGACACTATTCTATACATTTTATGCTTTTAATCATATTTTTATAGTATTATTGTTCATATGAAACCTGGCTACGAAATAATATTAGATAAACCTGAGAGATCTTTCCTCGCCAAATTAATTAAGCGAAAGAGCAGGCCTTTGCTTAGTCAGGCCTGGCATTATCATCCAGAGATCGAAATTTGTTTTACTAAAGAGAGTAGTGGAAAGCGGTTTGTGGGAAATGATATATCTAACTATGAGGATAATGATTTGGTACTTTTAGGGTCCAACCTTCCGCACGGTTTTACCACTGAAATGAAGTGTGTTCAGTACGTGATTCAGCTGAATCAATATTTTCTTTCTAATGAATTTTATTCAAAACCAGAATTCAGGAATATTAAAATAATGCTAAATAGAGCACAAATAGGTTTGGCATTTAAAGGAGAAACGAATAAGGCAGCTAAAAAAGTGATAAAAAAAATCATGAAAAGCGATGGATTTACTCAATTGCTTCATCTGCTTGAGCTACTGCATATTCTTTCTGAGTCCGATGAAGTGATTGAAATATGTTCAAAGGAATATGCGCTTGACTTTAAGGCTGTAAACCTCAATCGAATAAAGGTAGTGTACAATCATATTCTTGATAATTACATGAAGGAAATTCGGATCAAAGAAATTTCTGCTTTAATCAATCTTACCGAAGCAGCTTTTTTCAAATTTATTAAAAAGGAAACGAAGAAAACATTTACTCAAATCATTAATGAATTCCGCATTAATCATGCTACTAAACTTCTAATGACATCGGATAAAACCATTGCCGAAATTTGTTTTGAATGTGGCTATAATAACATCTCTTATTTCAACAGAAAATTTAAGGAAATTATGTCAAAAACACCTAATCAATTTAGGGTTTCTTATGAAGAGAAGAATGCTTAGTGAATTGCTGAAAACTAAGCAAGTGTAGTAGGTACAATATTTGCCTTATATATTAAATGATTCCTTTATTAGAGAAAATTACATCAATAGGTTCGCATGACCAATTATCATATTCCGAAAGGAAGCGAATTCAGTTGCTAAATCAAGTCGCCCTAATGACTGTCGGGGGAATATTTCTCAAATTTATTAATGAAGTATTTCTTAGTGATTTTATTGGTTCATCTATAGCTCTATCAACGTCCTGCTTATTGGGAATGACCTTTTTCTTTCAATATTTACGAAAATATGAATTGGCACGCTGGTATTTTACCCTACAGGGACTAGCTATTTCTTTGTTACTGGTTCTGTTATTTGGCCGTAACTTTGGTGGGGAATTTATACTATTTGCTTTTTTCTTAATGATAAATATCTTTTTTGAAAAAACGATTGAAAAGGTTATTATTCTTTCGATAGCAATCGTTGGCTATACATTGATACAATTTTATTTTGTTTTTGGAGGAGAAGTCTTACTGAAAAATAACCTGAGTGAATCTACTTATTATTATATATTCATTTTTTCAGCGATTGCTATTTTGATAATGTCTGTTATGTTTATCAAAGAAAATCAAGCTATTAAAGAAGATTCAATGAAATTATTAGAATCTTTAAAGGAAAAACATGAAGAGTTGAGGCGAAATCAAGTAGAGATGTCAGTACAAAATAATAAATTGGAAACAGCTAATATTGAACTAGAAAAATTCGCTTACGTGGCATCACATGATTTAAAAACACCCCTTCGCAATGTCAATAGCTTTCTCAATTTATTAGATCGAAGATTACCTAAAGATGCCAAACCGGAACTCCGCGAATACATCGAAATAGCTTCGTCGAATGCACAGCATATGTACAACCTCATTCAGGATATTTTGGAATACTCTAGGATCAATAATGGTGGACGTGTTGAATTTAAAGAAACCAATCTTTATGATTTGATGAAACGTGTAATTTTTAATCTACAAGATACGATCAACAGTAAAGGTGTGAAAATCCACATTCAGAAATTACCAAGTATTGTCTGTAACGAATCACAGATGATCCTCCTTTTCCAGAATTTGATTAGCAACGGCATTAAATACAATGAGAGCGTAGAACCTACTATAAAGATCAGTTCCGAAATAAAAGGCGATGATGTGATCATCCGAGTAAGCGATAATGGAATAGGTATTGATCAACAATATTTTGAGAAGGTATTTGAAATGTTTTCTCGATTACACACTCAGGGTGAATACAGTGGTTCCGGAATCGGATTAGCTATCTGCAAGAAAATTGTGGTACATAACGGTGGTGAGCTCAGCTTGAAATCCCAAGAGAATAAAGGGACTACTTTTGTCATTCGCTTGCCAAAGGAAAATCCATTGGCAATGGAAACGGATACGCTACAAAATAAGGTCGCTTAAAAAATTAAACTCTTAACTCAGTAAGCTCATATAAGTTATCTGATTTTACGCGCTCCCAATTATCTGTTTTAAAACTATACTGCTTGATTACCTTTGCTGGATTACCAGCAACAACAGAGTAGGCTGGCACATCTTTTATTACTACTGCTCCTCCTGCAACCACTGCATGCTTTCCTACTTTTACGCCCGCAGTAATTACTGCATTAGCTCCAATCCAAACACCATCTTCTACTATAATAGGTAGCGTAGTCACAGGCTGATCTTTAATCGGAATTCGTGTATTCTGATAGCTATGGTTAAGTCCAGACAGAACGACATGCTGCGCAAGCATCACATCTTCACCTATTGTTACCGGTCCGATCACTACACTGGATAGACCAACCAAGGATCGATTACCAATAAAGACGTCTCCAACCGCATTATTAATGGTCGCAAAATCTTCGATAAGGCATTTGTCGCCCATCTCAAACTTGTTGTAAGGCATCAAGTCCATTCGCGTATATCGGCATACTACTGTTCCCTTTCCTCTTTTGTGTTTAAAAGGATTCAATATGTTTCGGACCCACCATCGTGGCCTGTACTGATTACGTGGCTTCAAAGCGAAATGCGCTAAGGAGCTAAGTAAAGTCGAAGATTTAATACGGTCTTTAAGTTTCTGCATAAAGAGATATTTCCAAATAAAACACAAATATTATTCCCAATAACGGGGTTTTGTGATTTCTAAGTATAAAGCATGATGCCTAGGGCAATCACATTATATCTGAATTAAGGGAGGAATATTGCCTTGCTAGTCAATGAAATACGCTTTTTTTATTACGAATTTCTGTATTCACATTGTAATAACTTGCAATGCAAAGCTATGGGGACTAATGGAGAAAATCAACTATTTAACTGTTAATTTATGTTTAATCCTGTCGCTATTAGACGATAAATTAGAGATTTGGTCACTGTTTAAGCGCTGGAATTTGGAAGCAGAAAGTTGTAGATTCACTTCACAGGTCGACCGAGAATTGATTTTGGCATCCGGATGAGGGGGTAAATCTGTCGGACCACCAAGCAGGATGTGAAATGTAAAAGTTTTCTCACTATCGTAAAGACACATTGTTGGCTACGGTATTCGGCCACTTTTACATTTTGATTTTTACATCCTGCACTGTCGGCCTGTCTAGCTGCTAGATAAACCTGACAGTTTTAAAAATTTTACTAGAAGTAATGGAGCCAAAAATCCAGACAACTGAATTGCTGGTCGACCTGTTAAATGCAGAGTTCAGTGACCAAAAAATCCCCAAATCTTCATTCCCACCTAAACAAAAAAAATCCCGAATTCTGATCAATCAGAATTCGGGAACTATTAAACTATACTATTTGTCAATAATTAATTATTCATTTTCGTAAACTTCTTATACGCTTGTTTACCTTCCTGATCGGTTACTTTAATAACATAAGCAGCGGTCGGTAAAGCAGTAATATCTAATTCAACTTGATTCATTCCTTTCGTTAACGAAACGCTTTGTTCCATCAATATACTTCCCTGTAAGTTGAAAATATGTAAGGTCGTTTCTAAATCAGTAGCACTACCTATTACCAAGCTTATTTGCTCAGTCGCAGGGTTAGGATATAGATTGCTAAACGCAAGTTCTGATGCAGTTACACTGTTGTTGCTAGCGCCATTGGTAGATGCTCCGCCACCTCCAACAAAACCATTCAGTTCTGTTAGTGTAATAGAAGCTTCATCGTCTTCGTCAGCAATTTCATCTGTATCATTACCTGGTGTAGAATCAGGATCGTTTTCATTCGCAATGGCAATTTCAGTGAAGTAAGTTACCTCCTCATCAGTTACAGCATAGAAGTCGATAATCAGTGTTGCCGTTTCACCTACTGCCAATGATGGAATTTCCCATTCTTCAAACCAGTCACTGTAATCTCCAGTAGATGCATCATCGCCCGTATACTTAAATCCAGATGGCTCAGTAATGCTTACTACGATTCCAGTTGCTTCGTCTGGTCCATCGTTCGTTACAGTATAAGTCCAGAAACTGTGCTCGTATTGCTCATACTCATTATTCTCCACAGAAAGATTAAGCGATAGATCAGCATCACCTTCACCTGTTCCAGTACCACCATTGCTAGCAGGACTAATAGTAACTGCTGCTTCATCATCTTCGTCTGGAGTATCATCGGTATCGTTACCCGGTGTAGAGTCAACATCTGCTTGATCCGTTGTCATGACCTGTACGAAGTTCGTAATGTCTACTTCTTCAATCAAGGTAAAGAGGTCTAATTCCAAAGTTGCAGTCTCTCCTGCTTCCAAAGAACCAACAGTCCATGTCTCAAAGTAAAGGCTATAAGAACCTTTGTCAGTATCATGGTCAGAATAAACCATACCACTTGGCAAACCAGCAGCAACAGTTACTCCGGTCGCTGTTTCAGTTCCAGCATTACTTACCGTAACCGTGTAAATTACATGCTCGTATTGGTCATACAGTAAGTTGTCCACACTAATGTCTAATTCAACATCAACTCCTTGAGAACAATCTGCACCAGTCAATCGAGTAACGATAATTGGATTGGATAAACTAAAACAACCTGTAAGATCAGCCGCATTGTTACCAACAGCTGCACCAGTCAGGCCATCTTCAAAGCTCAGGTGCCACACGTAGCAAGTACCAGCACCAGCACCTTCCAAATCAAATGGTGGAGCAGTAGGTAGACCTAAAATGTTTCCATTTGGATCAGTGATCACCCATGCGGAGTTGCTTCCTTCATTATCCGTTAGTGTTATATCAAATTCGTCAGAGATACCGTCGCCAGCACAGATCGTCAATTCAGTTGCGCCATCCGTAGTTGCAAGCTCACCACCATTTACACCATTTCGTGTAACGATAATTGGATTTGACAAACTGAAGCAACCTTCAAGATCAGCCGCATTGTTGCCAACAGCAGCACCTTCCAGGCCATCTTCAAAACTCAAGTGCCATAGATAGCAAACACCACTACCAGCACCTTCCAAATCAAATGGTGGAGCAGTAGGTAAACCTAAAATATTTCCATCTGCATCAGTGATGACCCAAGCAGAGTTGGCGCCTTCATTGTCAGTTAGATTGACATCAAATGCATCAGAGTTACCGTCACCTGCGCAAATATTTAATTCAGTTGCACCATCAGTAGTAGCTAATGTACCACCGTTTACATAAGTTCTAAGTACTGCAATCGGATTAGATAAACTGTAGCAACCTACCAGATCAGTTGCGGCATTATTACCATTTTCAGCACCAACCAAACCATCTTCATAGCTTAGGTGCCAGATCAAGCAAGTACCACCAAAGCCAGCGCCTTCTAAATCAAACGGAGAACCAAGTGGCATGGCTAAAATAAGGCCATCTTCATTCGTGATCAACCACTTAGAATTGCTACCTGTGTTTCCGCTAAGGTCTACATTAATTGGATCTGGATTTCCGTCTCCAATACAAATCTCAGTTGGGTCATTTGTACTAAGTGTACCTCCTTCTACATCACATGGTACATCACAATCCGCACCAGTCAAACGAGTAACGATGATTGGATTTGACAAATCATAACATCCACTAAGGTCAGCAGCATTGTTGCCAACCGCAGCACCTTCTAGACCGTCTTCAAAGCTCAAGTGCCATAGGTAACAAACACCAGCACCAGCACCTTCCAAATCAAATGGAGGAGCCATAGGCAATCCTAAAATATTTCCATCTGCATCAGTGATTACCCATGCAGAGTTTGTTCCTTCTGTATCCGTAAGATTGACATCAAATGCATCCGATATATCGTCTCCTGCACAAATCGTCAATTCGGTTTCGCCATCTGTAGTTGCAAGCTCACCACCATCAACACCATTACGCGTAACGATGATAGGATTTGATAAACTGAAACAACCTTGAAGGTCAGCCGCATTGTTTCCAACCACAACACCTTCTAAGCCATCTTCAAAACTAATGTGCCATACATAGCAAACACCAGTGCCAGCACCTTCTAGATCAAAGGGTGGAGCCATAGGTAATCCTAAAATATTCCCATTCGGATCAGTGATGACCCAAGCTGAATTCATTCCTGAATTTGCACTAAGACTTACGTCAAAAGCATCAGAGTTACCGTCACCTGCACAGATCGTTAATTCGGTTGCACCGTCAGTCGTCGTAAGATCACCTCCTTCAACGTCGCAAGTGTTTCCACAATCCGCACCAGTCAAGCGAGTAACAACGATTGGATTTGATAAACTAAAGCAGCCACTAAGGTCAGCAGCGTTGTTGCCAACAGCAGCACCTTCCAAACCGTCTTCAAAGCTTAGGTGCCATATAAGGCAAGTACCTGCACCAGCACCTTCTAAGTCAAATGGTGGAGCAGTAGGTAGACCTAAAATATTTCCATCTGTATCGGTGATTACCCAGGCAGAGTTCGTTCCATTATTTCCGGTAAGGGTAACATCAAATGGATCGGGGATACCATCACCAGCACAGATTGTCAATTCCGTTGTACCATCGGTAGTCGCCAATTCACCGCCATTCACACCATTACGCGTAACGATGATTGGGTTTGACAAATCATAACATCCACTAAGGTCAGCAGCATTGTTGCCAACAGCCGCACCTTCTAATCCATCTTCAAAGCTCAAGTGCCATAGGTAACAAACACCAGCACCCGCTCCTTCCAAGTCAAAAGGAGGACCAGCAGGTAAGCCTAAAATATTTCCATCTGCATCGGTGATTACCCATGCAGAGTTCGTTCCATTGTTTCCGGCAAGGGTAACATCAAATGGATCAGGGGTACCGTCACCCGCACAGATCGTCAATTCAGTTGTACCATCGCTAGTTGCCAATTCACCACCATCTACACCATTGCGAGTGACGATGATTGGCTCAGACAAATCATAACATCCTTGCAGGTCAGCGGCATTGTTGCCAACAGCTGCACCAGTCAAACCGTCTTCAAAGCTTAGGTGCCAGATGTAGCAAGTACCTTGGCCAGCACCTTCCAAATCAAATGGGGGAGCAGTAGGTAAGCCTAAAATATTTCCATCAGGATCAGTGATAACCCAAGCGGAGTTCGTTCCAACGTTTCCTGTTAAAGCAACATCAATTGGATCTGCAATTCCGTCACCCGCACAAATTTCAGTTGGGTCATTGGTTACAATAATTCCACCATCGGTATCACCAGAATATCGGTTTACAGTAATTGGGTTAGATAAAGAAAAACATCCTTGAAGATCAGCAGCATTGTTACCAACGGCAGCGCCTTCCAGTCCATCTTCAAAGCTCAAGTGCCAAATGAGGCAAGTCCCAACACCGGCACCTTCTAAATCAAATGGAGGAGCAGTAGGTAGACCTAAAATATTTCCATCAGTATCAGTAATGACCCAGGCGGAGTTAGTTCCTTCTGCATCATTAAGTGTTATGTCGAAAGCATCAGAGCTACCGTCACCCGCACAAATTGCTAGTTCAGTTGCTCCATCACTAGTAGTTAAGTCACCACCATTGACACCGGTACGAGTAACGATGATTGGATCTGACAAGTCGTAACATCCTTGTAAGTCAGCTGCATTGTTGCCAACAGCAGCACCCATCAAACCATCTTCAAAACTTAAGTGCCAGATATAGCAAACACCAGTACCTGCACCTTCCAAGTCAAAAGGAGGGCTAGCAGGTAAGCCTAAAATATTTCCATCTGGATCAGTGATCACCCATGCAGAGTTGGTTCCAAGGTTTCCAGTTAAAATAACATCGATTGGATCGCCAATACCATCGCCTGCACAAATTTCTGTTGGATCATTTGTTGTAATAGTTCCACCATCTGTGTCACCAGAAGATCGGTTGACAATAATAGGATTTGATAAAGAAAAGCAGCCAACAAGGTCGCCGGCGTTGTTGCCAACTTCAGCACCTTCTAAACCCGCTTCAAAGCTTAAGTGCCATATGTAGCAGTTACCAGCGCCAGCACCTTCTAAATCAAAAGGTGGAGCAGTAGGTAAGCCTAAAATATTTCCATCAGGGTCAGTGATTACCCAAGCTGAGTTAGCACCTTCAGTACCGGTAAGCGTTACATCGAAAGCATCGGAGTTGCCGTCGCCAGCGCAAATCGTTAATTCAGTTGCACCATCAGTAGTAGTTAAGTCACCACCATTGACACCGGTACGAGTAACGATGATCGGGTTGGATAAAGAAAAGCATCCTTGAAGATCAGCAGCGTTGTTGCCAACCGCAGCACCTTCTAGGCCATCTTCAAAACTTAAGTGCCAAAGGTAGCATACGCCAGTACCAGCACCTTCCAAATCAAAAGGTGGAGCAGTAGGTAAGCCTAAAATATTTCCAGCAGGATCAGTAATCACCCAAGCGGAATTGGCACCTTCTGCATCACTAAGTGTTACATCAAATGCGTCTGAGTTACCGTCACCTGCGCAAATCATTAATTCAGTTGCGCCATCAGTAGTTGCCAATTCACCACCGTTAACACCATTACGTGTAACAATGATTGGGTTTGATAAATCAAAACATCCATTCAGGTCAGCGGCATTATTTCCAACAACAGCCCCTTCCAAACCATCTTGGAAGCTGATGTGCCATACATAGCAAACACCTTCGCCAGCACCTTCCAAGTCAAATGGTGGTGCCATAGGTAGGCCTAAAATATTTCCATTAGGATCAGTGATGACCCATCCTGAATTCATTCCTTCTGTTCCCGTAAGGTTTACATCAAAAGCATCAGAGATACCATCACCCGCACAAATTGCTAATTCTGTAGCACCATCAGAGGTACTTAGCTCACCGCCGTTTACTCCAAATCGAGTAACTGCAATTGGGTCAGGAGAAAGGCTGAAGCAGCCTTGCAAGTCGAGTGCACTACCACCAACGACTGCGCCTTCTAAACCATCTTCGTAGCTCAGGTGCCAGATCAAACAGATACCAGTACCAGCTCCTTCAAAATTAAATGGAGGTGCTGTAGGTAGAGCAAGAATATCAAGGGCATCATCTGTGATTACCCAAATAGAGTTGGTACCAACATTTCCCGTAAGGGTCGCATCAATAATATCATCAATACCGTCACCTACACAAATGACAGTTGGGTCAGTTGTGGCGATATTACCGCCATCAGTTTCTCCATTGGATCGGTTGACAGTGATTGCATTTGATAATTCGAAACAACCACCAAGGTCTGCTGCGTTGTTTCCAATTACTGCACCCGTTAAATCATTTTCATGACTAAGATGCCAGATGAGGCAGGTACCAGCACCAGCGCCATCCAAATCAAATGGAGGACCGGGAGGTAAACCTAAAATGTTGCCATTCGGATCAGTGATGACCCAAGAGGAGTTCGTACCCATGTTACCCGTAAGGTCAACATTAATTGGGTCAGGGGAATTGCCATCTGCGCAGATCGTAGTGGGATCCGTGGTGCTGATCGTTCCACCTACTGCGTCACATTGGGCTTGCAGATAAGTGAAACTGAACAAAATTCCGAGAACAAGGAGGATTGATTTTTTCATAAATAGGAATTTGTTTTTTGTTAAAAAAAGCTAATAAAAATTAGGGACAGTCAGATGAAATCATCTGTTGTCGAGAGCGTAAATTAGAGAATCTGAATTTTAGGTAATATGCCTTCTCAGAAGACATAAGTTTGGATTATTGTATGTTTATTCTAGAATGGGTATATGTTAGTATATTAAACCCATTTTAGTCTAAACGCTATAGTAATTTCGTGTCTTATAGTTGATAAAAAAAGGGATGCCTTTCCAAATCAATTACTCGACTGCTACAAATCTAACCTATAAGTGCTTGGATTTGTTCACGAGGATTTCACAAGAGTATCACAGATGTTTTTGTGAATATAGGATTGGAATATTTTGTAAAAGGATGACTCGCTCATTAAGTCAAATTTGAGTAAGGCTTGAGCGATAATTAGCTCGAACTTCAGTACTTATTTCATCATGAATTTTCTTTGAGCAGGCGACCAACGTGTTGTACCGAGTAATTGATATCAAAGAGTTCTGCTATTACTTTTTGTATTCTGGAATTGGTCCATATATTATCTGGATAACCGTGGTATTGCGCACCTGCTTGAATGTGTTTTTTTAGAAGAGTAATGTTTTCTGAGCTTAATTTAGCTTGAGGGCCAGAAGCTTTTTTGGTGTGTAATGCAGAAACGCCTTGGGTGGAAGCTCTGCGAATCCATTTACTAATGGTGCATTGATTTACGCCTAAGGCTTCGGCGATTTGGTTTTGTTTCCATCCTTTTTGGTGCAGCTCCCAAGAGCGGAATCGAAGATATTCATATCCGGTTCTGTCTAATGGTTTTGGCATAGTATAGTTTTATCGTTTGTTGGTGTTATACAGAAAATTAAAAATAGAAAATATTCCAAACCAATGTTCCTGAGCGATAGTTTTAATTTAATTTAAATATGAATAATGGTAATCTCACGACAATTTTTATGGTGCTTGGACATGGTTTTGGAATTTTGCCTTTTGGATAAGGCTACTAAGTTTTACTATTGTCTTAAGTTTAGAGCAATTAGAACTTCCTTATCATTCGTTCCTCAGAAATAGATAAGCACTATTGTGAAGCAAGCTGATTGCTGAACTGAGCAGAAGAAGGATGGATTTTTTAAAATAAACCTTGAAAATCAAAGTTTTGGTAGGAGTAAAGAGCGGATTGATAAAATATTTGGTGGGATCTGTGACGTTTTTGATAAATTGGATACTAATATAAAAGAACAGAAGATTTGGAGATGGGAAGAGCACTCTATCGCGAAGTTTATTTGGATTTAGAGAACCTTCCTGCTTTAAGAGAAACTTCACATTATAAAAATAAGAGAGTGAACAAAAAGACTGCATTTCTAAAAGTAATAGAAGCGCATCAGGGTATTGTCAATAGCCTGTGTGGTCTTTACTATGCTCAGGTAGAAGATAAGAAAGATGCTCAACAGGATGTGATTGTCCAATTATGGAAAGCTTGGGCATCATTTAGAGGCGAATCTAAAGTGAGTACCTGGATATACAAAGTGAGTTTGAACACGCTTTTGGCGAAACGGAGAAATGAACAACGGAAAATCAAAGCGGAGAGCTTAGATAGTGGATGGTCTGCCTTAGCAAATACGGCAAGTGATGATGATGTACTCTTACTCCAGCAGGTAATCGGACTATTGAATGATGATGACAAAGCTTTAGTTATTCTGTATTTGGAAGGCTATAAGAATATTGAGATTGCGGAGATGTTGGAGATTAGTAGTACCAATGTTGGCTCGCGACTTAACCGGATCAAAACAAAGTTGAAAGAACATTATAAAACATTGACGAATTATGCTGGATAAATTAAAGCCTGCTTGGGGGATTTATAAATGTCGACAGAGTTTGGATTCGATTCCCCGAGAAGAACTACTTGGTTTGTTGACTGAAGCTGAGGAAATATATGAGATGAATATTTTTAGTCGACATTGGTCGCTTGCTTTGCTTGCCTTGATGATGATGGTTACTTGTTGTGCTGGAGGATGATTTTGAAAAAATGATTAGCCCCTTTGCTTAGCGGATAGGCAATCGCGGGAAGGAACAGGGATCCTTCAACTGACTTATAAAATTGAGTTTTCTCTTAAGTGAGTTTTTGCATGTAGAGACAAATAGGTGCAGCGTTGCT
The DNA here is from genome assembly GCA_937921775.1 of uncultured Saprospiraceae bacterium. Classification (GTDB taxonomy): domain Bacteria; phylum Bacteroidota; class Bacteroidia; order Chitinophagales; family Saprospiraceae; genus CALGLS01. The sequence goes on along the minus strand of CAKZUK010000077.1, from coordinate 42,123 downwards.
CAAGCACTTAGTGGAAGCTGTAGAGGCGCGGAGATTGTTGTGTTGATGGAAAGTGGAAGACGGCAGAAGTTTTCAAATTTAGCTAGCGCTGAATTAAAATGTAAAAAACTTGACCACTTATTTTAGGTTAAAGATTCTTTTCTAATTAAAAAATAAAAATTATGGTTTGGGATGTGAGTCCAGAGCTTGTCCACTTGTTTGGAGGAGTCTCTATTAGGTATTATAGTTTGTTGTTTGCGGCTGGCTTATTTTTGGGTTATAGCTGGGTGAAACGGCAGTATTTGCGTGAAAGTTTGTCGATCGAAGATATTGATCGATTGGCGAAGTATATTTTTGTAGGAACTTTTGTGGGAGCTCGCCTGGGGCACTGTTTGTTTTATGAACCAGATTATTTTTTGTCGCGGCCCTTAGAAATTATTTTGCCATTTCGGTGGGGTAGTGGAGGTTTTGAGTTTGTGGGCTTTGCTGGTTTGGCGAGTCATGGCGGAGCTATCGCGGTATTGATCGCTATTGTACTTTTTAGTTGGAAAACGAAAGTGAAGTTGCTGCCGATTCTGGATAAGGTAGCTGTAGCAATTCCTTTGACGGGGGCTTTTATTCGGATGGGAAATTTTATGAACTCAGAAATATTGGGCCGATCAACGGATTCTATTTTTGGAGTAGTGTTTAGTCGAGTTGATATGGTGCCGCGTCATCCTGCGCAGCTGTATGAGGCTATTGCTTATTTGTTGTTGTTTGTTTTGTTGACACAGGTTTATCATAGAACTAGAACGACTAAGGGAGATGGATTTGTATTTGGTTTGTTTTTGACTTTGTTATTTTTGATGCGAATATTGATTGAATTCTTTAAGATTGATCAGGTAGGATTTGAGGCTAACATGATTGGGAACATGGGGCAATGGTTGAGTGTTCCTTTTGTTTTGGTGGGGATTGTTTTGATGTTTGGCTCGCGTGCTCGCAGGCTCATTTCTTCTGAGGGAGATTAGAACTGGTAGCCTTAAACTCAATGAGTATCTTGTTGTGAAATATTAAATATTGAAGCGGTCTTTGCGCTAGATCAGACAAGGGGTAAGCCTAGTCGAATCAAGCGACTACTGAAGGGATAGCGTCAACTTTTTCCTATCTTGCCAATTAAAATCCCTAATGTCAAAACCCTTTTTCCAAAAAACAATCACCTATTTAATCGCGGGCGTTTGGTTGGTAAATGGCCTGTACTGTAAAGTATTGAATCAAGTGCCCCGACATCAGGAGATTGTTGGAGCAATATTGGGAACCGAATATGCACCTCTACTCAGTCAACTCATAGGTTTTTCCGAAATCATAATGGCCATTTGGATTCTAAGTGGTTTTGAGAAAAGAGTAAACAGTATATTACAAATTGCTGTTGTATTGACCATGAACTTCTTGGAGTTTTTTCTTGTACGAGATTTGTTGATGTGGGGTGGGCTGAATTTTTTGTTTGCGCTATTGTTTTGTGGATTGGTTTATTGGAATAACTTTAAATAACTTCATTATTAACTAATGTTCATCTTTTCAAAATCTCATCCTTTCGCCGTCGAAGCATTTTTCGAGCAGTCCTTGGTATTGACCTTCGCCATTCCGAAGGAAGAACTCGAATCGATGTTACCCGAATGCTTAGAGTTAGATAGCTTCCAGGATAAATGGGCATTCATAGCAGTCGCCATGGTGCAAACATCAGGGTTGCGTCCCAAAGGTTTTCCAAAAATAATAGGCAATGATTTCTTTCTGATTGGATATAGAGTTTTTGTAAAATATCATAGCCCTACTGGAAAGCGATTACGGGGTTTGTATATCATCAAATCAGAAACCGATAAAAAGAAGATGGAATGGTTGGGGAATATTTTTACAAAATACAATTACACAACAACTGATATTCTTTATCGCACGGAAAATGAATTGACAGAAATTACTTCAAAAAAATCTAATTTTAAAGTGCAGGTAAATCTGAATAATCAGAATGCAGGTTTGCCAGGTCATTCTCCATTTTCGGAATGGAAAGAGGCTCGACGATTTGCAGGTCCACTGCCATTTACTTTTACTTATGATTCAGTCAAAAAGGAGGTTTTGATTATTGAAGGAGTACGATCGAATTGGATTCCAAAACCAGTAGAAGTACTTCAGTATCAATTTGGATTTTTGGAACAGTTAAATTTAACGGACCTTCGTTTGGCGAATGCATTTGTGCTCAAGGATATTCCTTATTCGTGGAAAAAAGGTAGAAAAGAAACATGGAACAATTAAGAAAACCATTTCAAGGAGTATGGAATATCATACGTTTTAATTGGCATTTCTATGCCTTGGCTATATTATCAATTTTGATTTTGTTGACTCCCTTATTTAGTGAATCTTACCGATTTTACACAATTATTCTGGCGATTCTTATTTTCTTAACTACGCTTATTTCACTGATCGTTTCTTTTTATGTTTATGATCTTTCCGACTTTTATAAAATGGATTGGTTAGATGATTTGGGCATTTCTGCAAAAGAGAAAATGCTGAATATTAATGCTGGGTTTGATGAGACGAGCGTTTTGCTGAAAAGCAAATTTCCAAGTTCAGAATTACTTGTGTTTGATTTCTATGATCCGACTTTGCACACGGAAGTTTCGATCAAGCGAGCTCGGCTAGCTTACCCGCCTTTTCCGAATACGCAGTCTGTAAAAACGAAGCAACTGCCTTTGGACGATGCATCTGTAGACCAAATATTTCTCATCTTTGCCGCGCATGAAATCCGACTTGCTGAGGAGCGCAATCAATTCTTTAAAGAGTTGAACCGAATATTAAAAACAGATGGCCAAATTGTCTTGGTCGAACATCTTCGCGATTTACCAAATCTACTGGCCTACAACCTTGGTTTCTTTCATTTTATGCCTCTTGTAGCTTGGAAAGGTACATTTGAATCATCTCAATTGTATATTTCCAATGAAAAAAAAATGACAGCTTTTGTCAGCGCATTTATTCTTGAAAAATCCCAAAAGATAAAACATGGAATTACATCTTAAAATAATCGGATCAACACTAATGCTGCTTGCTCTAGCACACGTTATTTTTCCAAAGTATTTTGATTGGAAAAATGACCTCAGATCATTAAGTTTGATAAATCGAGAAATGTTTTATGTCCATACTTTTTTTGTGGCACTTGGAGTTTTTTTGATGGGATTGCTATGTGTTGTCGCGTCAAGTGAAATGACCGAAACAGCATTGGGACAAAAGCTTGCTTTAGGTTTTGCTATCTTTTGGTTTATACGTTTGTTGATTCAGTTTTTTGGATACTCTTCAGCGCTTTGGAAAGGAAAACGATTTGAAAGTATTGTCCATGTCCTTTTTAGTTTATTTTGGGGGTATCTTTCAGTTGTGTTTTTTATGATTAGTTTGGGAGAGTAGGGAGGGGCTTCTATTTTATCTGGCTGCGCCGAGTAGACAGATTCGCTCTGGATGACAAAGGAGGGAAGTAGGAAGCTCACTCGACAGCCTAAGCTGTCCAGTGGCCAGACGGGGGCTAGGTAAACTTCGCGATAGTGGTAAACTTCCCACTTTTATTTTCTAACAAAAAAAAACACCATGAGTAAGTGGAAAGTACTAAATGAAAAAGACGTATCACCAAGTAGTTGGTTTCCAATCCTTCTACATACGGTAGAATTACCAGATGGCACTATTGTAGATGATTTTTTTATCTCACCACTTGGAGATGTAGGAATGGTGCTTCCCATTACTACAGGAAACAAAGTCGTACTAGTCAGCCAATACAAACACGGACTCGGCGAAACGGTAATAGAACTCCCCGCAGGTTTCCAACAAAAAGATAAATCAATTGAAGATTCGGCATTAGCTGAGTTGGAGGAGGAAACTGGTATTAGAGCTCAAGCAGATCAACTCATTCCTCTCGGAAAAATTTCCAGCATCCCCACCAAATGCAATCTAAGCACCTACGGTTTTCTTGCTAAAGATCTTACCTTCAATTCTAAACAAAACCTTGAAATCACAGAAAACATTGAACTACTTTTACTTGAACCAAAACAAGTCATTCAGATGATAAAGGATGGCAATATTTGGATCGGTGACTCTGTTAGCTTTATTATGAAGGCTTATCTTTTGTTTCCTGATTTGTTTGTTTGAAGAAGCGTACTTAGCTTCTACTAGGCTCAGCTGGCATAGCTCAATTGATCGTACTCGAAAGGCATATCCGTCGAGTCTGCTTCCCATTCACGATAGAAGGCCATTCTAATTCCCAGCTGTCTTCTAGCTAGCCAGGTTCTAATTCCCAGTTGTCTTCTAGCCAGCCAGGTTCTAATTCTAATCCCCATTCCCACTCGCCCCATTCCATTTCCAAACAAAAGCGTTCGATATCGAACAGCTTTAGTAAAATAAAATTACATAAATAACTGATAGTCAGAGTTATGGTTTTTGGCACAGCCCTTGGCGTTTATTAATTGAACATCAACAAAAAAAATCATGGATCGAACAATTTCAATAGGCGAACAAAGAAATGGGAACAAGTCCCGCTGGCTAAAAATACTAGTAGCAATTGCTGTTTTAGTAGTTGCCTTCTTCGGCTTACGCAAATTGCTGACGACCACTGTTAAACAAAAAGATTTTGTGAAAGCAAGGGTAGAAATGGGGACTGTAGAGAATACTATCTCAGCTTCCGGTTTGGTACTGCCTTCGTTTGAACAACAAATAAATGCACCCATTTCTACAGAGATAAAAAATGTATTCCTAAAATCTGGAACTGAAGTAAAAAAAGGCGACCTGATTATGGATCTCGATCAGGCATACATTCGTCTCGAACTTGAATCACTCAAAGATCAATTGGAATTACGAAAAAATAACATCACTCGACTAAAACTAGAATACGACAAAAATCTTCGTGAACTCGATTACAACGCACAAATAAAAAACCTCGAAGTTTTCAGCCTCAAATCAGCACTGGAAGATGTCAAATACCTAGAGTCATTTGGTGGCGCAACTATGCAGGAAGTGAAAAAGGCAGGCTTGGCTTTACAAATCTCTGAACTCGAAAAAAAGAAATTGAACAACGAGCTTGAATTCCGAAAAGCAGTGATCACCAGCGATCGACGAAATCTGGAATTGGAAGTAATGATGCAAGACAAAAAGATCACAGAGCTAAGTAATAAACTCAATGCGACTTCTGTAAAAGCATCTCGTCCTGGTGTCGTTACTTGGGTGAATGAATCAATCGGCAAAAAAGTAACTGAAGGTGAGGCGCTTGTACGAATTGCGAATCTTGATGGCTTCCGAGTTGAAGCAAGTTGCTCTGATCGCTATGCTAAGGTGGTCAAATCTGGAATGCCCGTGCGTGTAAGAATCAACGATAGTAACTTGGAAGGAATAATCAGTAGCATCCTTCCTACTATAGAAAATAACACCATCGAGTTTGTGGTCACACTCAACGAAAATAACCATCCTGCCCTCCGTTCAAACATGCGTGTAGAAGTCTTCCTCATTAGTAACCGAAAGGAGAATGTACTCCGACTCAGAAATGGCCCAGGAATTAACGGCGCAATCAATCAGGACGTATTTGTTGTAAACGGTAAGGAAGCTGTGCGTAGAAAAATTAATCTGGGAGTCACGAATTCCAACTATGTAGAAATAACTGGAGGTGATTTGAAAGCAGGAGACCAAGTGATTATCTCTGATATGAAATCATACGAACGCTTTGATAAAGTAGAATTGGAATAGGAATTTCTACTTCTCTGTTCATAAACTCTAATGTGAAAATATTTTTTAAAACAATATAAAACTAAAGCCATGAAAAATTTATGTCTAATTATCCTAAGCCTCTTATTCGTGAATACCACATTTGCACAAACTAAAAAGACGAAGTCAAGTATCTCCATTACTAACGAAGAAAAAAAATTCTCTTTAGATGCTCTTTTTAGTATGGCGATTGATGATGAAACCACGGAGGCGATCATTGAGGAAGTTTCAAGAGTGTTGGAAGTGGAACCCAAAGTGACTAGTAAAAATGCTTATGTTTGGGAAGATGCGAGTACTACAGATCCAAGTTATATTTTTCGCTTGAATAAGAAGCGTTGTAATATCAAGATAAACAAGAAAGGGTTGAATCGAAATCGCTATAATCAATTGTGTGATTTGGGTGAAGAAGTTGCTGCACTATTAGGTGAACAGTCAAAGGTCTCAAGTGAGGTAGATCACAAGCCAACTCGTACCACATCAAAAACAGAGACACGTACTACGATTAGTACCAAGAGTAAATCGAATGGATTCCTTAACTTGGCAATTGCAGGTTCGGATAAAGGAGAAGCAACTGCTGTATCAATCAACGAAAATGATAATTCTTTAAATTTGGCAGCGACCTTTTCAGAAGGAATGCAAGAAGTTATTGTAGAAAAAATAAGGGCTGCATTGGAGGATACTTCTACCGCTAGTTATGAAAAGCAAGTATGGAAAGATAACAAAGAAGATGGAGGCTACCGAATCGAAATTGAAGCTAATTCTTGTAAAATTAAACTGAATAAAAAGACTTTGTCTGCCTCAGCTTTTGAGAAGCTAGAGAAACTATGTCTTGATATTATAAATCTAGTATCGAACGGAGATTATTAGCAAAGAGGGGACTTGGAGCTTGGAAGTTTTTAGGCTAAGGTGGAATTTATCTGATCCCCGTCTGGCCGACAGACAAGCTAGCATGACTTCGCGGTCGGGTGAAACCTCCCAGCTTGCAAGTCCTCATTTCCAATTTTTTGATTTCAAAATAAAAACAACAATTCAATGATAAACCTACAAAACGTAAGTAAGATTTACCGTACCAAAACCATTGAAACCATGGCGCTCAACAAGATCAGCCTGGAAGTAAAAGCGGGTGAGTTCCTCTCGGTAATGGGCCCATCTGGTTGCGGAAAAAGCACCCTGCTGAATATTATTGGTTTGATCGATGAACCTTCAGAGGGATCAATTAAAATTGGAAACGATACCATCCAAGATTATAATGGAAAAGCAATCGCTCGTTTTCGAAACAAGCATCTAGGATTTATTTTCCAAAGTTTTCATCTAATCAATGACCTCTCAGTTGTGGACAATGTAGAGCTACCACTTTTATATAGAGATGTAAGTTCCGCAAAACGTCGTCAACTAGCTGAGGAGGCACTTGTGCAAGTTGGATTAAAAAACCGAATGAGTCACTTTCCAGGACAACTTTCCGGTGGGCAAAAGCAACGGGTTGCTATCGCGCGTGCCATCGTGGGTAATCCCGAAATCATCCTAGCGGATGAGCCCACCGGAAACCTGGACAGTGTAATGGGCAACGAAATAATGAACATCCTACTTCGACTAAATCAAGAAAATAATACAACCATCATTATGGTAACTCACGATGAAACGATGGCACGCAAGACGAATCGTTTGGTTCGCTTGTTTGATGGAAGTCAGGTGCTGTGAGAATAAAGACGGAAGATAGAACAGGCCGGCCAAGAATGCAGTTGTATCAATATTTGGACTGCATGGCCCTTAGGAATGTTTTTAAATGTAAAACCGCAAAATGATAAACTCAAAATGTAAAAGTTACCGAAAATCGTAGTAAACAAAGCGTTTTCGCATTCGCGGGCAAACTTTTATATTTTAAATTTTGCGGTTTTACATTTTACATTTAGACCTTGTTCCGGACGCCAAGATCAATTCTCGGTCGACTTGCGAAGACCGAAGACGGAAGTTTCACGCGAACGCGGAACTCCACGATCGAGTGAAACTTCGGACTTCCGTCTTCGGACTTTTCTTTTATCAAAATAAAAAAACAATGCTAAAAAATTATCTAAAACTAGCCATAAAGGTATTGGGACGAAAAAAGTTCTTCACCTTTATTAGCCTTTTCGGAATCAGCTTCACACTAATGATCCTGATGCTGGTTACTTCATTTTTGGAAACAGAATTAGGTGACCATGCCCCCTTGACTGAGAAGGACAAAATGGTGTTTGTACCACGTATCGCTTTAAAGAAAATTGTCAATGATACCATACCTGCTATAGATTCGAGCATGGTCAAGGGCTTGATGGTTTACGATACTACTTACTCTTATCAGGAAAGGAATTCGTCGATGAGTTCTTCATCTGCTGGGTATGCTTTGCTGGATAAGCATTTACGACAAGTGCAAGGAGTAGAGAAGTACAGTTTTTATACTTCAGGTACTTCGTTTGATATTTTCCTTAATAGTAATAAGCTAACTTTTGAAGCTATTTATACCGATAATTCTTTCTGGGAAATTTTTGATTTTGAATTTATAGAAGGTGAGAATTATACAGAAACTCATGTGGAAAATCAACAACAAGTGATTGTGATTTCGGATAAGGCAGCTAAGGGATATTTTGGAAGAACAACAGGAGTGCTAGGAGAAGATGTTTTTGTGAACGATAAACACTATAAAGTGCTAGGTGTGGTGAAGCAGGTGTCTAGTCGGGAGGAAACGATTGCAGGTCAATTATATATTCCCTACTTAGAAATGGGGCAGGAAGTATTTAAGAGTCAATCTTACTTGGGAAGTTTTACTGGCGTCTTTATGGGAAAGGATAAGGCGTCTGTACCATTAATTATTGCGGATATCCAACGCATAGCAGATAGTACTGATCCCGTGGCAAGAAAAGGAAATAATACAAATTTCAATAAGTTGGAAATACATGCTTATTCCTTTTTTCAAAGATATGCATCTGGTGTTGTTCTTGAAGCGAACCCCAAGAAAAGTGTTCGATTGTTTCTTACGATTATGATCGGTTTATTGACCTTGTTTGTTTTGCTACCAACTCTAAATTTAATCAACATTAATATCAGTCGCATCATGGAACGATCCGCCGAAATTGGCGTGCGCAAAGCCTTCGGTGCAGACTCAGGAACCATACTGTTTCAGTTTGTTTTTGAAAATATAATCCTAACTTTTATTGGTGGATTAATTGGATTTATTCTAGCTCTGATATTATTGAATGTAATCAACAGCAGTCAGATTTTAGGAGATACAATTTTGGCTTTTAACTTCAAAGTGTTCTTTTTAAGTATGTTAATCTGTTTACTTTTTGGTATTCTTTCGGGACTTATTCCCGCTTACAAAATGTCAAAAATTCATATCGTAAATGCCCTAAAACAAAACCAATTATGATCAAGCATATTCTCATATTAATCTGGAATAAAAAGCGCAGCAATTTTTTACTTTTTTTAGAAATCCTACTTTCTTTCTTCATCCTATTTGCAGTGTTTACGCTTATCACAGAACGGATGCGAAATTACAATACGCCCCTAGGCTTCGATACGGAGAACGTGTGGATGGGCTACATGAATCTTTGGGAAGAGGATTCTATAGATATGGTTCAAATGAAACAGTCACTTAAGCGCGAATTACTTTCATTCAGTGAAGTGGAATCGGTTGCTTTTGGAAATTCCATTACACCTTTTAGTGGTTCTATGTCTACGTCTACCAATGATGACAACGGATTTGAATGGTCTTCAAGAATATTCCATGCAGGAGAAGATTTTAAAAAGACAATGGGCTTGAACGTAATAGAAGGTCGCTGGTTTAATGAAAACGATAAAAACGAAAAGTATAAACCAGTAGTGATCACTAAAAAGGTTCGAGATTTGTATTTTAAAGATCGACTCTATATGGACAGTCTCTTCATTTTTTCTGATAAAGAAAACAGAATCATTGGTGTCATTGATAACTATAAATACGAAGGAGAATTTGAAGATGAATATCAGGCTACTTTTTTCCATGCTCCCATTACTTCCGATAGGACTGCCATGATGTATATGCGAGTCAAAGAGAACAGCGGTCCAGTACTCGAAGAAAAGATCAATAAGTTGATGAATCAGGTTACTAAAAAGAACGATTGCGTTATTCAATATTTAGAAAAAAATAGAATTGAATCGTCTAAAAGTTATTGGATTCCAATTACAGCCTTACTTATTATCTGCGGATTTTTGGTCTTTAATGTAGCACTCGGCCTTTTCGGGGTTTTGTGGTACAACATCAGCAAACGAAAAGCAGAAATTGGCCTTCGCCGAACCATTGGAGCGACCCAAGGTGAAATATCGCGACAATTTATCGGAGAAATTCTCATGATTACTCTTTTCGGAATATTGGTAGGGCTCTTCTTTGCCATACAATTTCCCTTGATGCAGCTCTTCGAAATAGAAAACATTAATTATTATTATGCAATGGCAATAGCAGCCTTTATCATTTTTATTTTAGTTTTGGTCTGTACATTTTATCCCAGCAGACAGGCGGCTGTTATTCATCCTGCTTTGGCTTTACATGAGGACTAAGAGCACAGCGATCTCACTAAAGTAGTCTCACTATAGAAAACAACAAAAAATAAAAATGACAAAACCAAAAATACTAATAGTAGACGATGATCAGGCAGTATGCCAATCCCTCTTACTGCTGCTGAAAAAATCTGGCTTCGAGTGCCAGTCCGTTAATCGACCGCAAGAAATCATGGAAACCATCTCGGCGTTTAAGCCCGATTTGATGTTGCTCGATATGAATTATACCGTTGACACGTCTGGCAAGAAAGGCTTGGAAATGCTCAATAAGATTATTGCCGCTGAGCCAAAAATGAATGTGATCCTCATGACGGGCTGGGCGACGGTACAACTCGCAGTGGAAGGTATGAAGGCTGGGGCCAAAGATTTTATTGCCAAGCCCTGGGATAACAAAAAATTACTCGATTCTATTCGGACCATTCTTAAGTTGACCAAACCTATCCCCGAGGGCATTGGAAGCTCTTACAATTTTGAAAATATAATTGGAGCAGATCCAGCCTTCAAAGATGTGCTTCAAATGGCTCAGCACGTAGCTCGTACCAACGCTTCGGTGCTGGTGCAAGGCGAGAGTGGAACGGGCAAGGAACTTATTGCTGAAGCCATCCACTATGAAAGTCAGCGAGCCGATCGCCCTTTTGTAAAAGTAAATCTTGGGGGTATTTCATCTTCTTTATTTGAAAGTGAAATGTTTGGACACAAAAAAGGGGCATTTACTGATGCTGTGATTGATCGAAGAGGTCGTTTTGAAATGGCAGATACGGGAACGATATTTCTGGATGAAATTGGAGATTTGCCATTGTCCAATCAAGTCAAATTATTACGAGTGCTTCAAGAGCATACCTACGAAGTTTTGGGAAGTAGTGAGACTAAGAAAATCGACGTTCGTGTGATTAGTGCAACCAATAAAGATCTGGAAGCGATGGTTAATCAAGAACTATTTCGGGAAGATTTTTACTATAGAATTAATCTCATAAAAATCGTGATTCCACCTTTACGAGAAAGACCAACAGATATCCCCTTGTTGGTAGATTTCTTTATTGGAAATCTCAGGAAAAATTACGAAAAACCAAACTTGTCTGTCCACAAAAGCGCAATGGAATGGCTCATGACCCAATCTTTTCCTGGTAACATTCGCCAATTAAAAAACTTGGTTGAACGTACTGTTTTAATCGCTACCAAAGACGAACTGATCGCTAGCGATTTTCAACAACAATATCGGAAGCCTGCAGATGGAAATATTACCCTTCCTGATGTTGGTAAAATCTCTTTAGAAGATATGGAAATTAAGATGATCAAAAAAGCAATGGATTTTCATAATAATAAGGTAAGTGCCACTGCACGTTCTTTGGGTTTGACACGTAGTGCTTTGTATCGACGTCTCGCAAAATATGATATTCCGTATTTTGAATAAGAATAAAGGGGGGAATAGGAATTAGAACCTGCCTGGCTGGAAGACAGCAGGGAATTAGAATTTTCACACTATCTTAGCTCACGATCGTAGGGAATTCTAGTTCATACATCACTGTTTTTTGAACCACATAAAAAAAATAGAAACTGAGCTTTATTCGCGTTTATATGTCATTACAGTTGAAATTGCATTCGAGTTGAAATTCACATTCACATTCTAATTCCTCACTGTGTCCTTAAAAATAAAATACATCATCTTCATTCTAATCATCCATGCTCTAATAGGCTGGCTGGTGTACGAAGTATTAGGTGAGCAAAAACTGTATTTCTTTTTGGCAGAAATTGGAATTATTATTTCGCTTATTTGGTCCTACCGATTGTATCGTTCTTTTATTCAGCCACTCGAATTTATGGCGAGTGGAGTAGATGCTATTCGCGATAAAGATTTCAATGTTAAGTTTGTAAAAACGGGTTCCCATGAGATGGATAAACTCATCAATGTTTACAACGATATGATCGACAATATCCGCCAAGAAAGGACCACCTTGCAGGAACAACATTATTTCCTAGAAAAACTGATCCAAGCGTCTCCAACTGGGATTGTAATTTTGGATTATGATGACCGTCTGTCTGAGGTAAATCCGAAGGCTTTGGATTTTTTAGAAATATCAGATACTTGGAGGAATAAACCGTTTAGTGATTTTGATCATCCACTTTTAAATGCGATTGCCGCGATGGAACCGGATAGTTCTAAAGTGATTGCTTTACGCGGTACAGAACGCTATAAATGCCAATCGTCTAGGTTTATTCATCAAGGATTTGAACGTAAGTTTATTTTGATTCAAGAATTGTCAAAAGAGATATTGGAAGCAGAGAAGAAGGCATATGCAAAAGTGATTAGAATGATGGCACATGAGGTCAACAACTCAATGGGGGCGATTAATTCTATTTTGAGTTCGTTGATGGAGTTTTATGAAATGGAAGATCCTGACTTGGATAAAGAAGCCAAGGCCTCTCTTTCTATTGCAAAGGATCGGAACGAACGCCTCAATTTGTTTATGCGAAACTTTGCTTCTGTGATTCGTTTGCCTGAGCCCTTTATGGAGCGAATTTCTTTACAGAAAATGCTTAGTGATATTACTCGATTGATGGAAGCACAGGGGAAAGCAAAGCAAATTAATTTTGATTTACAGTTACCTGAAAAAGAAATTTTTACAAACTTGGACTTGCGTCAAATGGATCAAGCTTTGGTCAATATTGTGAAAAACGCTATAGAAGCTATCGGAGAGAAAGGTACGATTCGGGTTCAACTTATTGAAACACCACTTGCGATTCGTATTGAGGATAATGGATCTGGTTTGACCCAGGAAGAAGCGGATCAATTGTTCAGCCCGTTTTTTAGTACAAAGATGGACGGGCAAGGAATAGGACTTACTTTAGTGAAAGAGATTTTGATGAATCATAATGCGCAGTTTTCTTTGCGTACTTTGGACTCTGGTTGGACGAGATTTGAGATAGGATTGCACGCAAGTGGGTTTTTACGTATTAGCACATAACAATGAAAGAAAAAAAAGAAATACCCTCAGTAGACCTGGTCCAAGTCCACAAGAAAGACTTCGGCTTTCAGATCGTAAGCAACCGAGAAGTATTGCTGGAAGCAGATTTAAATCACAACCCGTTTCGACCACATCGAATACGGTATTATGCCATTCTATTTATTTTGGAAGGGGAGGGGCTACACACCGTTGACTTCAAAACCTATCCATATCGAAAGGGCAGCATTATTTTTATTTCAAAAGAACAAGTACACGCCTTTGAAAAAAGTTGGGAACGCAAAGCCTACTTCCTGTTGTTTACCGAAGAGTTTTTGGAAAAAGGAAGTTTAGGTTCCAACCTAATGCAGCAACTCAGTTTGTACAATTACCACCTATATTCACCAGTTATCAATTTGAAAAAAGATCAGTTGGCAGTTTTTTCCACTTTAGTGAAAAGAATAAAAGAAGAGTTTGATGCACCAGACGACCTGTTGACAGAAGAGATCATACATTCCTCGTTAAAAATATTTCTATGCATGGCCGAGCGTATCCGCAAGGAAAACCGCCAGCTAAGCCCACGTTCTAAATACCATGATGAGTTCAAACGATTCCAAAAGTTACTCGCCCAGCACATCTGCGAATCCCGTCAAGTAAAGTTCTACGCAGATCAACTTCTGATTTCTACCAAGAAACTCAACCGTATCACTCAAGAGATGCTGGACCAACCTGCAAAAAATTACATCAATGACTTTTTAATCATCGAAATCAAACGCCTTCTCATGAATACCTCCTTGACTGTTAAAGAGATAGCGCATCGTTCCGGTTTTGAGGAGACCACCAATTTCGTTAAGTACTTTAAGAAATATACGGGCTTTAAGCCATCTGCATTTAGGGATAGCTATAGCTTGGTCTAGCCTCATATGCTGTAATCTTCCATTGCCATTGAAACTTCTACTCCTCCACGAATGCGGGAAAACTGAAACTGAAATTGTTGATTTAACTGAAATTCCATTGCGATTGTCATTGAAACTGCGACTGATATTCGCGGCAAGGCCTCGCTCGTCGTTAATAATCTACACTTAGTCCCATTTTAACCCTAGAAGACCTCTTTTTGACCTATTTTGCACCTGTATTTAGCTCGAAATTTGTGTCATTAGAAGGCTAAAGGAGCCGCTCCCCAATTAACGAACATATTATATAAAAAATCAGTAATGAAACTTAACAGTTTAATTTTCTTCTTATTCCTCTCCACCTTAGCTTTTGCTACTAATCCAACAGGCGAACCAGCCAGACCTAGTATTTTTGATCAACTTTCTGCTGAAGAAGTAATCAATGTAACTATTGCTGTTGACTTAGATACTTTGACTGCGAATATCAGAAATGAAGAAAAGCATTCTGCGGTATTTTCTTATACGGATGATACAGGAGCAGAACAGAATTGGGATATCAAACTAAAATTGAGAGGTAAGTATAGAAGAATGACTTGTAGCGAAACACCTCCATTGAAAATCTACTTTGAAAAAGATGATTTGTCATCTGCCGGTTTAGCTAAATATGATGATTTGAAACTGGTAAACTACTGCGCGGATGATCACGAAGAAGCTAAAGCACTTTTGTTAAAGGAATACCTTGCCTATAAAATCTATAACGAGATTACTGACGCAAGTTTTAGAGTACAACTCATCAACGTAACTTATAAAGACACGCAGTCAGACCATACATTTAGTCAATATGCTTTTTTGATTGAAGATGCATCTCAAGTCCGATCTCGATTGAGCGCTGAGAAATTTAAGAAAACGGACGACTTGACTCCACTACTTGAAGTTGATGCCAATCAAATCCAAACCATGTCATTGTTTCAGTACATGATTGGTAACACAGATTGGAAAACTAATTATGAAAAGAACACCAAGTTTATGTTGAAAGACGATAAGCGTTTGGTGATTCCATACGATTTTGATTTTTCTGGAATTGTAAATCCTTCTTATGGTAAGGCGGACTCAAGCTATGGCTTGACGACGCTAACTCAACGTGTTTATCTGGGGACACCAGATGAACTAAAAAATATAAAGCCAACTATTAAACTATTCGAATCCAAAAAGAAGGCTATTTACAATCTGATTAAATCAACTAAATTGCTTCCGAAAAAATCACGAAAAGAAATGTTGACTTATCTTGACTCTTTTTACGATACCCTTGACTCGGAAACGCTTTCTGCTGCTTGCCCTAAGTAGTAGATAGTACCGGAAGTAGGCAGGTGACATTCTCCTTCTGAAAGATCCACCTTCTAAGCAAAAAAGCCCGAACACAAATAAGTGTCCGGGCTTTTCGCTACTAGTAAGTAATGTGCGGAAATTGGGTTTACAATAGATTGAATGGAAATTATTCTACCACTAACTTAACCGTAGCAAAGGCTTCGCCAGATCGAATCTGAACAAAGTAAATACCTGTAGTTTGATTCTCCAATGACATTGGTAATTGATAATGCCCAGCCGCCTGTTCATCCAATTCAACTAATTTTAACAACTGACCAACTGAGTTGTATAAACCAATTTGGGAAGCGCCAGCACTAGCCAAATCATAATTAACCACAAAGTTATCAGAGGCAGGATTAGGCGTTACGCTTAAAGCGAAAAGATTACTCGTCAAATCTTCCGTGTTGATCGTAATCGCATTTGCAAAGTCATCTTTAGTCACGGAGAAGTAGATGATGTTACTTGCTTCTGGAGGATCTTCATCACCCCATGCAACTAGACCTGGAGATAAGTCTTCTTGAAAAATAAAATGAATATGCTCATCAACATGGCGCGCCATTGCTGGATAAACGGTTTCAAGAAATGGAATAAATTCAGCATCATAAAAATCATCATTTACCATATCATAAGGTTCTGTCCAAGTAACACCCGCATCTTCCGATTTTAATAGGTAAATGTGGCGATAGTGTTGTTGCTGCGTATTATTCATATGTTCCTCTGTCAAGCCCATGTAGCTCAGATAGATATTGTTGTCAGCATCAATTCCAGCACTTGGATGGCTGGTCAATGAGGTAGAGTAGAAACCCCAAGCATCTTGCGCAACATCAAGCGAATCATTCCCATTGACATCTACTAGGTCAGCAATTAGATTAGTAGAATCAACTCCAAAAGTTTCATTCCAGTAGCGTAGGCCGCTCCATCCTGGATAGTAACCAGCGCCAAACGTTGGATCATCAATAACGTACATCTCACCAAAGAAGACATGTACTTGACCATTATTGTCGATTAGTACAGAACCAGATTCGTCATTTGTAAAAATAGCTAATGAATCAGGGCCATTAAAGTCAGAGTTGTATAATTCAGCAAAAGTATAAGAGTTATTAGCAGCATCGTGCTTCTCTACAGGAAAGTCAAGAACCATATGTTTGCTCCAAGTAGAACCATAGTCATCTGACTTATAAACTGCTAGATCTCCCCAGCTTTGAAAAACACCAATAGCAACGTAATTGTCTTTCACATCAATGGCATAACCTTGTGCATTTATGCTGTTGTAAAGCGAGCTGTCAATTCCTTCAATGATGATATCAACTTGATCCCAAGTTGCTCCATTGTCTGGTGAACGATAGTACAGTAAATGTGGATCCATTCCTTCGTATTCTTGACCGCCAAAAGCTACAGCAGTAGTAATACCAATAACGTGAACATAATCATTACCATTTTGCGCATCACTTGCGACAACTGGCCAAAGCATTCCAGCAGGTGTATTACTTGGAATTGTACCTTGCTCCCAGTCTGTATCCGTAAAGTTTTTAGCATAGGAGTAATGCTCATACGGTGGAGGTGTTTTATGTGTAAACATGATTTCTCCTTGGCTTGCAGTTGCAGCAAAAGATGGGAATCCAGTTCTTACATCACCTTCCAGTCGATCAGATGGAGATGCCCCCCAGCTTTCGCCAGTAATTTGGTTATATCCTGTTCCACGATCTGACCAGCCACCGCTTGCATCATATCCGATCATCCATATTCCGGATAATTCACCGTTGCCATGGTTGACGAGCCGATTAGGGGTAGAACCATAAGTTTGTACATCCATAATGGTCGTTCCTAGAGAACCCACGTTTGTCCGTATGGCTGCTGAAGCAGGCGTATGGTTGATTGCGCCAGCAGGTGCAGTTGATTGGTTTTGTAAAAGCGTTTCTACGCTTTTATCAGGCATTGGAGCAGGCTTCAACACATTTGTGTTTGTGAATGCTTTAGTGCTTTGAGCGTTTAGTTGACCTAAAAAAAAGAAGGCTACAACCAAGAGGGGTATAATTTTTTTCATAAATGATAGGTATTAAGTTGATGTTGATTTAAGTTAAATAAGTACTTCTTTTCAGAAATGAAGTTAAATCCTTGCATAACAAATGTAATGAAAAGCATTGATATTATAGCTTTGTTATTCGAGCTTTGTCAGCTGGGTTGTAATATTGGACTTGGAAGTGGAGACTAAAAAGAGGGAAGTGTATTCAATTGTGACACTTCAGGTCTATGGGTAATTCCATGTCCTTGCCTCCAGCTTCCAACTTGAGCGAAGCGAGCTTCCTCCGTCGATATTCTCACAATTCTAATCGAGTGAAATTGACCCAGAATAATAAAAAACCTATCATAAGGATATAAATAATTAAGGCAGTTTGAATTGAGTGTTTTGAGCTTGGATCCTTCGACTTAGCACAGGTTGACAATATGGAAACTTCTACTAAGTCGAAGGGTCTAACTTAAAAAAAACACCCGAACAGGAGTGAAGCTTGAAGACTTTGCTCCACCTATTATGCTAAAATAACATTTTGGCTCCATGGCTTTGCTATGTGCTGAGGCAATGTTTATAGGAAGCTAAATAGGAACTAGATAAGCCTCTCTCCTTTAGGAGAAGGTCATTTTAGAGCATCTTCCAAAGGCATATTTTTAAACAAGTTCACTTTTAAAACATCAAACAATGAAAGAAAAATTAAAGCAAATCATCAACCAGTCACATGCAGAAGTAAATCTGATCAACTCTGACACCGGTAGTTTAGACTATCGCTTTGTGGAAAGTAAACACGAAGAGATTTTGTCAAAAGCTAGCAAGGTGGGCGAGGAAGAAGGTTTGCAGAATATTCCGGGAGGAGATGTTTTTAGCAGTGACTTTGAAAGAGAGTTAATAACCAAATACGGTTCGCTCTACCGTACCCGCATTAGCAATGAAATGAGTTTGGTACAGCAACTCAAAGCTCGCTATAGTTCGATGCTAGAGCGCTTGTACAACACGAATGAAGGAAGTATACTATATCGAATGTCTGATATAAAAACCAATTTCCAAAAGGCAAAAATAGATCATGATCGCCCTACTGGCGAAACCAACGCGATCAAGTTTTTGCTCAAGCACCAATGGTTGATCTATGCGGTTCTTATCGCTTTAGGTATCATGGAGTTGCCTCTGAATAACACCGTATTTAAGGCATTCAGACTAGGACCGGTGCCTACCATGATGGCAGGAATATTATTGGTTATTGCAATACCAATTATGTCGCACTTATGCGGCAAATTCTACAAGCGATGGAATGACGGACTAAGCAATAAGTTGTGGGCACTATTCATGACTTCGGTTTTAG
Source organism: uncultured Saprospiraceae bacterium (assembly GCA_937921775.1). Taxonomy (GTDB): domain Bacteria; phylum Bacteroidota; class Bacteroidia; order Chitinophagales; family Saprospiraceae; genus CALGLS01. The sequence goes on along the minus strand of CAKZUK010000077.1, from coordinate 23,274 downwards.
CTTCTTTCTCGGTTTTGATCTCATTGTTCCGTTTCATTTTCTTTCAGGCACAAGACCTGATGCGTGAAGCACTAGAAGCTGGTGAGGAGATACCCTTTACTCAGATCATGAGTGGAGTATCATATAACAACGCTTTTGGAAACAGTGAATTTTTAGTAGCATTGATTTTTAATGTCTTATTGATTGGTATCGGTGTAGTGCTGGGATTTCTAGCACATGACAGCATCGACGATTTTGAGAAGCACTATAAGAACTTTCACTACGAGCGACCAACTTTGATCAAGCGATTTAACGATTTGATTGCTAAAAGCAATAAGTCTTCACAATTGACCAACGGAAAATCCAACTCGGTAACGGATATGCTCGATAAGATCTTAATGGTCACAGAATTGCATAATTCGCTCATCGTTCACATTGCCAACTTTGGAGATTATATGAACTCACTTTGTCACGAGTCTATTAATCGCTACCGATCTAGTAATCGGAGGCATCGTGCAGATCAGGAAACGGTACCTGCTTATTGGAAGAGTGATTCAAGTCAAGTGGCGCATGTGGCGGTGCAGGAATTGGAAGCTATTGTGCAGGATGACTTTAGTGAGTTGGTGTAACAGTGGAGGTCTTTGAATTCCAATTTCAATTCATATTCTTTTATTATTAACTAATTGGGCGAAATCCAACACAAAACAAAATATCATGAAAAATTTAAAGTCAATTTTATTCTTAGGAATTGTAACAATGTTGTTACTGAGTTCCTGTGGCTCCTCCGTATGTGAATCGGAGTCGACTAACACGGTCTATGTTTTTGTAGACTATACAGATCAACTGAATTTTGAAAAATTGCAAGAAAACTGGGAGAAAGATTTGCGAAAGATCAATTCCTTATTTCCATTGGAGACTTGTACTGCAGGAGAAGTGGCGATTATACCAATTACTGATCTGGGGTCCAATGAAGTGAAGCGAATGAGCTATAAGCCCATGCCTGCGGATATGAATGAGTTTAATCCGCCGGTAGACTATTCGGTATTTAAGCGAAAGCTAAAATCAGCGATGAAGGATGTAGTAGCAGGTGAAGCAAAAGCGATGGAGAATACTTACCTCTATGAGCCGATGTGCCACAATCTGAACAAGTTGGTCAGTAAGAAAGGCAGCGGAAGAAAGGTAGCGATTTTTTACTCCGATATGTTGGAGCATTCCACTGGAGGTAGTATGTACAAGCACAAGAAGAACCTAGATGTGCTAAAGGTGAAGTGGCCTGAAGTGTTTGGCTGCGAGCTACCAAATTTGAACGGTACAGAGATCTATGTGATCAACCACCGTAATCAAAATTCTGATGACTTTATCCGCCAGGCGAATCGCTTTTGGAAGGAGGTGTTTGCGGAGAAAGGGGCGAGGGTAGAGGTAGCTTCGAATTTGGATTTCTAAGGGAGTACTATTTTATATAGGCTAACGATCGCTTTGCAATCGTTAGCTTTTTTGTCGAGAGTGATTTTTTATCTGCTTAAGTCACTTCGCAATTTTAAAATCTAAGATTTTCTCTGTAATCTTGTTCTTTAAATGAAGGTCTGTCAACACAGTGATCCATCAAAAAAAACAATGTCAGCAAAAAATACCCTACAAAAATTCGGCACAGCACCAGTCTTCTTCACTGCCATTTCCACCATTCTAGGAGCTATTATGTTCCTACGTTTTGGATTTGCAGTAGGAAATGTAGGCTTTTTGGGAACCATCGCTATTATACTGATCGGACACGCAGTCACCATTCCTACGGCTATGGCTATTGCCGAAATTGCAACCAATCAAAAAGTAGAGGGTGGGGGAGAGTATTACATTATTTCCCGCTCATTTGGTTTGGTCATTGGTTCCGCGATAGGGCTTGCACTCTATATGTCGCAAGCCATTAGTGTCGCTTTTTATATCATGGCTTTCGCCGAAGCTTTTAATACACTTTTCGATTACTTAATTGCAAGCTTTGCAATGCCTTCATGGTTGGTTTGGCTCCTCCGTCAAAAACAAACAGTCGGGATACCTGCGCTTTTAGGCTTGACCTACATCATGTTGACCAAAGGAGCAGATATGGGCGTCAAGGCTTTGTACGTCGTAGTGGCTACTCTAGGACTTGCATTGATTGCTTTCTTTGTAGGAACAACTGATTACAGCCAAACGCATACCTTCGATGCTATGGCTACTGTTGCTGACAAAATGGAAGTAGTGGAGATAGCTAGTCCCGAGCAAGGAGCTGTAACGATTCAAGCCGATTCATTCCCAGTCGATACGCTGGGAGCGACAAGCATAAACCAGGGACAGGTCGATGATTCACTCGCAAGTCCAAACCTAAGTCCAATAGAAAATTCTTCAGAGAGTTCATCTAATAGTCCTCTGATTCCATTGGGGTTCTTCACTGTTTTTGCCATTATTTTTCCTGCCTTTACAGGAATGACGGCAGGTGTAGGACTTTCCGGTGATTTGAAAGATCCGGGGAGATCTATTCCGCTTGGAACGCTGGCTGGTACGATTGTCGGGATGATTATTTACTTTTTTATGGCTTATAAATTGACCACTTCTGCAAGTCCACATGACCTGGCAGATACATCCAAATTGGTGATGGCGGATATTGCTTGGCAAGGTTGGTGGTTGATTCCTTTAGGTTTGGCAGCAGCTACTATCTCTTCTGCACTCGGATCAATCATGGTGGCACCTCGTACCTTACAAGCAATTGCGCGGGACCATATTTTTCCTGCAAGCAAAGTGAATCAATGGCTAGGAAAAGGTACGAAGGAAAAGGACGAGCCCTTTAATGCAAGTTTGGTAACGATTGGAATCGCCGCCGCATTTATCATGGCTGGTGCACTAGACAGCGTAGCGCAAATCATCTCCATGTTTTTCATGGTGACATATGGTTCGCTTTGTTTGATTTCATTCCTCAACCATTTTGCTGCCGATCCCTCATACCGTCCTAGATTTAAATCCCGTTGGGTTATTTCATTATTTGGTGCAGTAGCTTGTTTTGGTTTGATGTTTTTTATGAATGCAGCTTATGCCTTTATTGCCATTTTAATGATGGTCTTGCTTTACTTCATCATTGCACATTATAATGATGATAAGAAGAGTATGGCGGTTATTTTCCAAGGGGTTATTTTTCAGTTTAGCCGACAGCTACAAGTCTTTTTACAAAAGGCCGATAAAGAACAAAACAAGAGTTGGAGGCCCTCTGCTATCGCTTTTTCGGGCAATACCTTTCAACGACTTGGTGCCTTTGATTTGCTCCGTTGGATTTCTCAAAAATATGGTTTTGGAACGTACATCCATCAGATCACTGGTTACCTTTCTCGTGAAACCAACAACGAAGCCAAAGCTTGCAAAGAGCGGCTCATCAATATGGCTGAACTCTCTGAAAGTAAGATATATGTGGATACTCTGGTCAGTCCTTCTTATACTTCTAGTATTGCGCAGGTGATTCAACTTCCTGGAATTGCTGGTACAGAAAATAACTTGTTGATTTTTGAATTTTCTAGGAGCAGCCCTACTAGTTTGACTGATATTGTCGATAACTTTCAACTTATCAAATCGGTTGATTTTGATGTACTGGTTTTGGGAACTTCGGAACGAGGGTTTGGCTTGAAAAAGCAAGTTCATATATGGCTCACAGCTAGTGATTATCAAAATGCCAATCTAATGATTTTGTTGGCTTACATTATCATTGGTCATAAAGACTGGAAAGATGCGGAGATTAAGATATTTGCACTCTATCCTGAAGACAGTATTGAAAGGGAACGCGAACGCTTGTACGACCTCATCAAGCAAGGTCAGCTTCCAATCTCATCTAGTAATGTGAAGTTTATTACCAGAAAAGGAGATTCAAATACTGATTCGATCATCAATGCAACCTCCGCTGATGCTGATCTAACCATCGTAGGTTTCCATCCTAAGTTGATAAAGCATGAAGGGACTTCTGCTTTCCAACGCTATGACAAAGTAGGGAATGTTTTGTTTGTGAATGCGGTGGGGAATGTGAAGATCAAGTAGGACAAGAATTAGAATATTCCCCGTCAGTGGACATTCTAATTCCTATTCTAATTCGTTCCCTTCTTCTTCCGCTTTTTGCGAAAACGGAAATCATAGGCTAGGATAAAATTTAAGGTTTTAAATTCAGAAATAACAGATCCGTTACTAGTGAAGTCAAAGAGATTTGTATTATTCACATCAGAGAAATCGACGAGTTGAGTATCGTTTCTTTTTCGGCCAAAGCCGTAATCAAATCCATAGGAAAAGGTACTGTTCCAAATTTCCAATGAGTTACCAAAAGATACGTGATAAACATTAGGAGTGGTTGACAGGAATTGTGCGGAGGAAGAATTCTGAGAAATCTCACGTTGGTTGAAATCGGTACGGAAACCCCATATCAGGCTAAATTTTTCACTAAGTTTGGTTTGTGCTCCAATAGCTACATTTATCAATCGTTTATTTCCTGCTTTGATGAGAATTGGTATTTTTTCGGGATTAGGTGAAAGCCCGTTGAATGGGTCATTACTATCGTCGATTACATTGTAGTTATCAATACCTGCAAAGTACTCAACGGAAAATGAAATATGCGATCTTCTAAATGGAAAGTCCATTCCCAAGCCGATTGACAAAGGTGTTTTGTAGCCTTCGAGATTGGTACTACTCAAGTTAGAAATAAGTTTGGTACTATCCTGTCCGTAGGTTTTTAAATCATCGTATTCATAAGAAGCCCGGCTTAGAAAATAATTGTAGGTAGGAGTGGTGATGGTTACTCCAAGTTTGATATTATCAAATTTGGCCAGCATGCCGAGTTTGGTAATCATACCTCCTTTGGCTGCAAAAGAATACTTGACCTTACTTCTCCATCCTAGAATTAAATTGTTGGGATCAAATTTATCAACCAATTCCTTTTGAATTGAAAAGGTGGAACTCTCACTATGAAACGTCATAAACTGGGATATACCAAATGACAAGTATTCTGAAAATTTGTAAGACGCACCTACACCAAACCATCGTTCTGACAATCGACGTTCAAACTCTAAGTTACCAATAAATAACTCATCAGGATTGCTATTGATGTCAACAACAATTCGATCTCTAAAGCGGATATTAGATTTAAAACGAGTAAAAGAAGTGATGGCCATCCGTACCTTTTCGCTACCAAAAGGATTGAATCCCAAGGAACCCAAACCAGGAGCAAATCCCAAGTTCTTGTCGGAAATAGTGTTGCCGTTACCCAAGTAATTTTTAGTTCGTAAAATAGAGTAGGAGGGGGTTAGAAATGAAAGGGATAAGTTGAAATCATCATCACTCGTCATTGCTCCCGGGTTGTAGAAAACAGCGGTTTCATCTTCTGTGGATGCAATGACTGCCCCGTTGAGTAGGAGACCTTTGGCTCCAAACTGGTGTGTCCAGTAATGTGCGTCGGTCTGTGCGTTTAGTGAATTATTTTTTGCAAAAAGGCAAATACAAATAAGTGTAAGAGTTGAAAATCGGAAGTGGGACCTATTCATGAAGGAAGTTGGAGTTTGAAAATGGTTAATTGTACTGGGTTATTCTTTAAGATTTAGTCAGCGAGGCATTCAAGTCTTTCTCATAAAGCTAAAAAAAAAATAGAATTAGACTTAGAATGTCTCTTCAAATGCATAGTCTGCGACAGACGAGTATTCCAATTTACATTTGCTTGTTAGCTAGGTTTCAATTGATAAGTCCAAAAACACAAAAGCCCCAGGACGAATCCCAGGGCCTTAAATATTCTACATCGAAAGAATGCTTAAAATACTTCTTTCGTTCTCGTCAATACTAGTAACGGTTTCCACCACCGTATCCGCCGCCGCCGCCGTAGCCACCGCCACCGCCGCCGCCACGATTGAATCCACCACCACCGCCTCTGCGGTCACGGTTTTCACGTGGTTCTGCTTTCTTAACAACGATCGTACGGCCGTCAAAATCTTGGTCATTAAGACCGTCAATAGCAGCCTGAGCTTCATCATCGTTTGGCATTTCAACAAAGCCAAAACCTTTTGACTTGCCAGAAAATTTGTCCATAATGATTTTAGCGGAATCAACAGTTCCGTAGCCTTCGAAAGCTTCTTTTAAATCCGACTCTCTTGTGTCGAAATTTAGTTTTGCAACAAAAATATTCATAAAAATAAAAATTAAAATCCCGAAATTCGGGTAAATAAAAAATTGTCCCTTTGTAAACTCATAAACAATACAGAATATTGTTCACGTGCTCTCAAGAACGTTAAAATTAGAAAACTAAGAAATTAAGGTAAAATAAATCAGAAGAGATAAGAAATTAGCCGAATAGCTTAGTTTAGCTATTACAAAAATACTATAAATTTTGTATTTGTGTACTCTTTTGACGCTTCGAATTGAAAATGTCACACTTAAATTGGCTTTTTTATTAATTTTTTTTACGTTTTAGCTGATTCCTGATTACTTTTTTGCATGAATTACCCTTAAATAAAGGCTTTTTCAGATTTGATCTAATATTTGCTTTTCAGCAACAATTTTCTATTTTACCCACTTTTGCATCTCTATTTGATAGAAAAACTAACCTATTTTATGAAAATCACCTTAGATCTATATAGTCATATCATCAAAATTCCCGCTCAATGGGGTGAAATGGATGCCGCTAATCACATCAACAATCTGATTTACCTCCGGTGGGCAGAGTCAGCAAGGATTGATTATTTCGCCAAAATAGGAATGAATATCTCTTTTCAGAAAAGTATTGGAGCAATATTGGCTTGGCAGGAATGCAAATATATTTTTCCAATGACTTTCCCCGATACCGCTGTACTTGGTACTCGTACTATCGAAGTGCTCGAAGATCGCTTTATTATGGAGTGCTCTGTTTTTTCCGAAAAGCATCAACGATTGGCTGCCGTTTCTAAACAGAGTATTGTAGCCTATGATTATACTACCTTGAAGAAAGCTTCTTTACCTGCGGAATGGCTTGAGGGCATTGAAGCGATAAGAGGAGAGAAGGAATAATAGCGAAAAGTTAAACACCAGTTGAAAATGCTGATTCATGTTGATATTTAAAAACACAGTTTATTGAATAGTCCCGATCCTTAGCCTAAAGGCTAATTCCAGACAGCTAGAGCAAGGTTCCTGCTACGCGCTACCGTACAAAAAATCCAACCCGGAAACTAAACAATCGATCCTCTCCATCTGCTTTAGCAAAGGTCAAAGTCAAATTGAAGTTTTCAGCATAAGGTACCAAGTAGATTCCGCCGCCCCAAGCATAATGCCAGATGTCTGAATCCTCACCATCTGCCCAAACTCGACCTATATCATACAAACCAAAAATACCATATTTAATAGGTACTAAGGGCGTAGCCAATTTACCTAAATGAAAGCGTAAATCCGTATTTAAGAATCCAACAGCATCGCCTCCGTAACGATTCTTAAGGAAGCCACGATGATTGCCTTGTTGACCCAAAAAGCTCTGATAGTAAAACGGAACTTCGCCATAGGAATATTCAAGGCCAGCTTTTAATGCAAGGGTCACCGGAATCTTAATACCTTTTGTCATGAAGGCAGAAAGCGCCGTTTTGGAATGTCCGCCCAAATCCTTGAGATCACTATTGTAAAATGAATAATTGCCCAATGTAAATTGCATGCCTTTCGTTGGGAAGGCAGCATTGTCTCGAAAATCGAGATTGAAATCAAACTCAGGCCCGAAGGTGGTGGTTTCTCCCAAACCATTGTTTGGAGGGAGAAGATCATAAATGGATGGAGCTGTCCGATCGTCGGGAGTCGCATCGATATCCCTAAAGTCAAATTTTAACCTTGCAGTGAATGTCGATTTTTGCCAGAAGGTATTGGTCAAACCAATATAAGCCTGTTGTGAATTGGAAAAATTGGTATAATAACCTGCATCCCTCAAACTATCGTTTAGCATAACTTCATTGCCGTAGCCATAGAAACGAACCATGGATTTATCACGACTAGCGATGCTAAGTCCTGCTACCATATCCCATTGCTTGATGACATGTCGAAACTGTGCATCAATATTGAAGTTGTAATTTTTCTTAGTCGTTACCGAACCACGAATTCTAAATATTCTGGCAAAGTCAGGCTTGTTAAAGGCATGCTGTTTGATGCTACCAGAAACGCCAAGTGCAACTCCATCATCTCTGTTGTATGACGAAAAGGGGAGGAATATGGCGTCACCATAGTTGTACAGAGCTCCCGATTCGAATGTCATGATCTCATTCGTTTGCATCTTTTTCGTTTCACTGCTCATGGAGACTAAGTCCTTGTTACGTTTATCGTAAATCTTAGTATGCTTTTTAAGGCCATTTACTTTTGAGCTATCTTCGATTTTGTCCTCTCCATCACCACCGATGATTCGAACCAAGATGCTCTTTTTACTTTCTCCTGAAATTTTAAATACATCTTTTTTACCCAAACCATAGATTCTAATCTCTTTGGTCTCACTCTTTTTAAAAGTCCGATCTAGAATTTGTTTTCCTTGATTGCCATTCTTTTTTAGGTCATAAATTTGGGCTCGGACATCCCCATTTTCTAAACGAGTGATTTCAAAGTATTCTCGCGAGTTGGTACCAACCAGATCAATTTGGCGAACCAACATTTTATAATATTCGCGAATCATTTTTGGAAGTTTGTCTCGCCTCTTTTGTAAAACGCTGCGAATGCGCGGAGCTGACAAAGAATGCACTTCAGAAGGCATGGTAGCAAGTGCGGCATCAATCACCTCATCGCTCATCACTTCCTGAATTCGTTTAGCTTCAGCTAGCCAATCCTCATAGGTAAAGGTATTGGTAAGCCAGCGGTCCATATTTCTGCTTTTAAAATTCAGATATTTTAAATTGCCGTAGTTGTTTGCAAAATCTTCTTTATTGATATACAAAGGCTTGAGCATTCGAATACCATAAATACCATTCAAGACTGAAAAAGCCTTGTCTCGATCTTTAGGAAAAGGACGATAGGTGTAAGCATCTTTATCCTTGTAAGCCAGCCATTTCCAGTTGCCTTCGTGGCGATCCCAATCCCCAATCCACATGTCAAAAATTCGTGCGGTTACATAGTTTGGAATATCGAGCTGATGATCATTATCATCCAATAGTTTACGGTACATTTGAAAAGAACTGACAACCTTGGTGGCATCTCTAAAGGCATTATCCGTTTTCTTTGTGCCTTTTGGTTTTAGTTCTAAAAGACCAAAGGTATTGGCAAATTCTTCTCGGAAAGGTCCGAGTTTAGGATGGTCAGGAAGTAGATATACCTGAGGGTCAGAGCTGGGTAAACCGAGCTGGTCGATTAATGCGGCCACTGCGATTGAACCATAGGGTTGCTGATGAGATGTTCGATCTTTTGATAACTTACCATATATACTGATCGCTAAATCTTCTTCCATCCGCTTCGTCGGATTTTTGTCGATAGAACGAAAAGCGAACCGCTGACCATCTTCGGATTTGAATTTTAGAGAAGTCGTTTGTGCCGCACCTCCTTTCGCATAAGGAGTGAGCCCGCCATACATTGTGTCCAGGTTGACGTAAGGAACATTGTGAAGGGGAGTAGTCCAGGTACTTCGATAATTTTCACCTAGCAACCAGCGTTGCAAAAACCAGACGTCGTAGTGTTTTCCGGCAACGGCGCTGCCTGATATGGGAAGGTCTGGAATATCAGATTCATTGTAAACCTGATCTTCTTTGCAAGGATTGTATAAGGTGTTTTTTGGCGTATGGCTAGGAGTGATTTCGCAGGGAGTTGCGTATAAAGTTTTTTCGTAAGTTTCACTAATATTTTTCCGCTCGGTGATGTCGTAGCTTTTAAAGTCGACTTGTCCATTTTCTTGGAAAATAAGTTTTACAAAACCTGTTTTTCCAGAACGGAAGATGGTTTCTTTTCCTCTGGCTACCTTTTCTGATTTTGCTAGTGCTCCGCTGTTGATATAATAGTTACCATCTTTTTGTAAAAGCTGCAAATCGTATTCATGAGCAGCGGTGATGATGAGTCCGGGATGCTGTTTGGTTTTGCTAAAAAGTTGTTTGGAAAAATGCTTTAAATGTTCATTGCTCAAATCATTTGGCCCACCAACGTTTTGATGAAAGGAGGCGATCATGGATCCTATAATGGGAGGTGCAAAGTGTTTTTTTAATAGTTTGTAACCAGCATATTTTCCATAAGAGAGAGGTGTATGATGAACGGCCACAATAACATTTCGATTGTCGGAGTCTGCCAATTCATCATTGAGTTCATCCCAAAATTCGTGTTCGTTGAGTAGCTTACAATCGGTGTCTTCTTCTTCCGGACGTTTCTTTTGGAGAAACCATGGAGAGTTGATGGCGATGATACGCAAATGATCTCCCACGTCGATTACTTCAGGGCCAAGGCAACCAGATCGAGGAAAGAGGAGTGAAGCCTTTGTCGATTTGGTGTCTAAAAAATCTTGTAAGGCATTTACTTTTTTTAATCCCTTTTTGCCTCCGTTGTCCCATTCTTTGTCACCAGGTATAAAAACGATGCTTCCTCTGTCTTTAACCCATTCTAAGAGCCGTTCGACCTTTGCGATATCTTTAGTATCTGCTGAAGTACCAAAACCATTTTTGTCAATAAAATCACCATTGACCAAAACGGTAAATAAGCCTTTTTCTTTTTCCAGAACAGATTGGATGGCATCTAATTCGGGGGCTTCTGCGGATAAGCTTTCCAAGTTGCCTAATAAAAAAACACTGTGTTCTTGCTTACTGCTTTGTGCAGATAAATCATTGAAACTGCTGAGGCAAATTAGGCTAAGTATAAAGACTTGTGTAAACAAAAATTTCATCATATTAATTGGAGCACTTGAGATCGAGTGAGGAGTGAAAACTGTTTCTTGGAAGAATATCAGAGGACTATTCAGAATCGACGAAAATAAGAGGTAGCCCTATACGTTTTTACCAGGTCATGGTCATGCCAAGACTAGTAGGTCCTGGATAAATATTGATGCCTACTTTTTGATCGTTATCTTTTTTTCGATGGAGTACTGGAATGAAATAGCCGATCAGCCCGCCAGTAATGTAGCCAGTGATCACATCTGTAGGGAAATGCTTACCACCTTTTACACGGAAGTAACCGGTAGCAGCAGGAATAAGGGCAGCTGCTGACCAAATGATAGGTTTCCATTTACTGTCTGGATGATAATCGCTAAATACTCTTGCTCCAAAAAAGCTAAGAGAAGAGACGACTGAAGTATGCCCAGAGTAAAATGATAGACGTGCATTTTTCCCTAATTTTTCTTCTATGTCAACATCAGGATTGTAAACAAATGGTCTAGCTCGTTGAACGAATCCTTTTGTAAAAGCTGTAAGTGATCCATTGATTAGAACGACCTCTGCTGTCATGACTCCAATAGGCAGAAATTCATTTCGACTTTTTTTGTTGAGTAAAAATAAAAAAGGGTAGGTATAGCTACTATATAGGAGAATATCACTATTTCTACGAGCACTTGACGAATAGAAATCGATTGCTCTCCTGTCAAAGCTATTGACGTCATTTGGATTGGCTATTCTTTGGTTTATTTGCCCAGGAACTAGAGGGGTGATACCAAAGTCAGCCGCTACTGATCCAATACCGCCTGCCAATCCAAGTGTTAGGATTGGGAGATCTCTTTTTACGGAAATTTCGTAAGGGCTTTGCGCAAAAGCTTGAGCTGCATTTATTAAGAAAAATACGATGATTAAGCTATTGCTTATTATTTGCTTCATGGTTTTTATTTTAGGGAACTAAATTAACTATTATTCTTTGAACTTACAAAGTTAGAAATGGTCTCTATTTTCTGGATAAATATTTACCAACCAACATAGCAATTAAAATAGTCAAATACAATTGTCCTGCTATACTTAACAGAACGACCAGCGACTTCGCTGCCTGATTTGTTGGAAGTATATCTCCGAAGCCCAGTGTTGTCAAGGTAACAAAGCTGAAATAATTAAGATCATATAAATTATATACTGAATAGTTAATGTTAAATGATTGGGGGACAGTCAATTCTAATCCTTGAAAAAGTAAGCCTCCCATCAAACCTAATAAGAGGTAGCCGGATATGGCACCAAGAATTACTTCTAAATTAACTTCTTTGTTCCTACCGATTTTGCCATAAAGAAGAAAAGAAAGATAAAAGAAAAAAGCAAAAAGGCTGAGCGTTTTGGTACAAGCGAGTATATAGCTAGAGGTATTAAAAAATGAAATCCAAACTAGAATAAAACTAAGGCCTCCTAAAATGAAAATAAGCAAACTATGTCGCTTGCCATCCGCAACTGCAATGATACCACTTAGCACGAGTAGGGAATGGGCAATTGTGAAGATGAAATGAAAAGCATCGGGAACTAAAACTGCAGGAATTGGAAGAATCAGAAAAAGAACCAGCATTAATAATAACCATAACTGCTGCTTGATTTCAGTTTGTGTTTGCATTGTAAATGGTTTTCTCAGGATCTCGGTCTTCGGACTTTATAGGCCGACCAAGAATGGGTTAAATCTCAAATCTGTTTACTTCATCGGCACCTGCACAGGGATTTTTATAATAGGAACTGCAAAGTAGTTGGAGATAATAAAAGCAACTACAGCAACTACGATTCCATACATAAAAATATTGTAAGAGATACGGAGGTAACGATACTTAGTCGCTAGGACAACTCCAAGGAAATAAATATCATCAATCAAAGAAGAATAAAGAAAAGAAGCATTGTCCATCAATTGGTTCATACCCCAATGATAATCATCACGAGTCATTTTATGGAAGTTGCCGAAGAACAATAAATTGGTCTTTTGGTTTTCAATATCTTCTCGGGTAAAAAGTCCGTTGGTAACATTGGGGCGGATAGAGAGGATTGAAAAAATCATAGAAGCGAGATTTACCGTAAGTAGGATGATAACTGGCGGAATCAAATGCGGATTGGTATCCAGCTTTTGCATAAGCGAACCAATCAAAATAGAAATGATAATCGAGTTGACCGATATCATAATATTGGCTTTGCTGTCTGCCATACCACTTAAGTCGAGGTGGTTTTTGGAGGTAAGTCTAAACATGGTTTCGATACCACGCTCTGGACGACCTTCTGCTTTCTGTAACTTTTTCTTCAAGTTCTTTAACTCGGAAGCAGTGATCCCCAATTCGGTCATCATGCTCTTGTCCATCTTCTTTTCGAGTTTACTTAATTGTTTCTCTAGCTTACTTTTGACCTTTTCTTTTTTTTCTTGATAATTTGCTTTTGCAAAAGTAGAATGAAATTGATGACGGCTAATAAAGTTCAAATTATTTTGAGACCATTCGGTATCTGTACTCTTTTCTTTTTGAATATTTTCCCATTCTTGTCGCAGCCGTAAAGCATGTTCTTCGTAGTCACCGCTATAAATGTGTGACATGTCTGCATCACAAAGTATCCCTTCGAGTTGATTGGATGGTGTGGCATCAATATGAGTAGAAAGAATGCATGCGGCAATTTTTTCAATTTTTTCAGCAGCTAGATTTTCTTTTTTCAAGAAGGCCTCTGCGAGGGCTTTGCTTCTTTCTTCATGACCAAGCGGTTTTTCTTTATAACCAAGATCATGAAACCAGGCAGCAATTAGCAAAACCTCTAAGTCGTCGTCACTGAGTTGCTCACCTTTACCAATCGTTGTAGAAGCATCCACAACCATTTTGGTGTGGTCGTAGTTATGATAAGTCAAGTCTTTCGACAATTCGTTTTTTAGAACATCAGTTGCGTACTGTTCTACTTTTTTGAGAATTTTATTACTCATATTTGGTCTTTTCTAAAATAAATCAATTTCAATGCGTACTGTAATTTAGGTCTGAAGTTGTTTAAAAGGTGTAAGACACCAAATGCGATAGATGAAAATTTCTCAGTTAAAAAGCATGTCCCACACCAACCTTAAATCGAGCACCTTCACCATCAGCAGATTGATTGTAGCTGAAGGAAATGATGGAAACATTTAAAGGAGCAATCCAAAGGGCACCACCATAACTAGAGTGCCAAGCATCGCCGCTATCAGCATCGTCAAATATACGACCATAATCGTAACTACCTGTAATTCCGAAACTAAAAGGTAAAATTGAATTCTTAAAACTTCCCAATGCCAAACGCAGGTCACTCGTATGGAAAAAGGTGGTTTCTCCTCTATATCGTTGGCCATAATAACCACGGATATTTTCATCTTGACCAAGAGCGGGAGCATAGAAAAAATCATAGTTTCCTCGAATCAAATCTGTACCTAGGCGACTAGCAAAAACAAGGTTACGTTTTTTAAGGAATGACTTATATAAGGTGAAGCTGCTGCCAAATGTTGTAAAATTTCGTTCACTACCAGTTAGGTTCGTTTGCCATCTCGCTGTATTTTTAAAACTAAAACCATCACGTGGGGAAATAGGGTTGTCAGTATTTGAAAAATTCAAATCAATCATTGCTCCTGCGTACCAGCGGGATTCCAGATCTTCGGGACTCAGTCCATTGTCATCACTGTTGATAAATCGAGCTTCGGTATCTCTAAATTCTGACCATTGGACGAGCGGGCGGATTGAAACATTGCCAATCTCATTGTTGAATCGTCGTTGCCAACCAAAATCAAGCTGCGCCATACTTTGTTGTACCTGATAAAAGGGAAGGTCTCCTAGCTCTTGTGAACTGTTGTTGCCGATACCAAAATAGTTGAAGGCATATCGATTGTTGCGAAATTCTGAATTTAGGACAAAGTCCCAATGTTCCGTTGCCTCAAAGAAAACGGCATTATATGCCAAGTCAATTCCTTTTGTACCGAAGGCATAGTTGATGCCCAAATTATGAATGGCTCCATGAGGCGCTTTGTTGAAACGATTAAGGATAACTTTTCCGGAGAAACCAATTTTGAAACCATCACTGGCATTAAAACCGATAGAAGGGAATGGAACAAAGGTAGATGCATCAAAATGATTACCTAAATATTCGTAGATATTTTTTCTGGCAATGTTGGTTTGCTTATTTTTTGCTTCTACACCAAATTGTGTTTTATTCCCTTCTTTTGTATCGTAAAAACGATCTTTTTTACCAAGACCTTTTACTACGGAAGTATCATCAAATTCGTCATTACCCGGGCCGCCTACTACAAATACTTTTAGGCCAGCATTAACTTCGCCTTTAATTTTGAAAACGTCGTCACCACCGAGCCCGTAGAGGTAGATTTCTTTTGTTTCTGAAGTTTTGAAAACACGCTGATAGAGCAGTTCTTTTTTCTCCCCTTTCTTATTGGAGTCATACATGCTGACGGTGGTATGCTCGTCGTCAGTACGAATGACTTCAAAATATTCTCGTTTGTCGGTACCCCGCACCATTGATTTTTTGGCAAGGTAGAGATACATTCGTTTGGCAATTTGCTGAACATTGTCGCGGCGAGACATCAGGACTTTTTCAATTTTAGTCCCCGTCATTTCGTAAATGTGCTTTGGAAACATAGTCATCGCTTCTTTGATCACTTCATCGGTGACCTGCTCTTGAATATAAGCAGCTTCTTTTTGCCAATCTTCCAAGGTCAATTCATTGAGGAAGGTATGGTCAAAGTGGCGGGCGTTATAGTAAGTATGTGCTGGATTAGGTACCTCATTTTCATAAATACCCAACATCTTTACAATATAATGGTAGGGTTTCAAGAGCTTGTAAGCAAAGCCATCGTAGGTACAATAGGCATTGTCGCGATCTCGCGGAATAGGGCGGTAGACCTTTTCGTCATTTTCATCTTTTGATACTGCCCAGCGCCATTGATCTCCATGGCGGTCAATATCTCCAATCAGTACATCAAATAGTCTACTTCTTGCTACCCATTTCTGATCGACGTGATGCTTGCGACTCTTCTCCAGTTTCGAAAGCAGTTTTGGTGTGTTCACAAACTTCTTGGCATTCCCAAAGAAATCTGCTTCCGGCCAACTCTTAGATGCGCGTTCTTCCACGACATAAACTTCATCACCAAAATAATCATTGTAAGCACCAAGTGCGGGTTGTTTTGGAATGAAATAGAGATTAGGATTGGTGTGATAAACATTAGCAGCGTCGGATATTGGTCCTAGCGTAGGAGGTGCGTAGCAGTGTGTCCCTAGGAAAGTCTCGTTGAATAAAAAGTTGACGACAGCTAACTGGTTGAAAGGGTAGGGGACACCTCTACTTGGATCCTTAGTGAGGGATCGCATCACATATTCTTTTCCGTCAGCTCCAGCTAGTCGTAGCGAGTTGGTTTGTTTACCACCACCTTTTTTGATGACAGTACAACCGCCTTTAAAGGTAGATAAGTCTAAAGTCGCAAAGTTGTTTTTTACCAGATAAACGTCACGTCTTCGTTTTCCTAACATATAAGTTGCAAAAGGCCCCAGTGGTTTTATTTTTCTGGTAGAAGGAAAAGTAAGGAGGCTGTCTTTCTTAGATTCATAAACTGGGAAACTTTGGGGTAAATCATCTGGATTCACTTTGGGTAGAGGTCCTTTTATTTTGGTTCGAAAAACCTCAGTGCCTTCCGTTCCATCTTCATTAGAGACAAAGAAAGATAGAAAGGATGATCCATCTTGATAGAAATCAATTTTGGAAAAACCTTTTTGTCCGTAGCTAAAAATGGCATTCTTTTTTGAAGTTGCTGTTCTTTTTGCACCTGAGCCAGAGACTACGAAATGTTGTCCACGAGATTTTAGGTATTGCAAACTATTGTCGTGGCCAGATACGAAAATGAATTCACCATTATCGCGAGCAGGTTTTAAAGCAGCTTGTTTTAGTGTTTTATAATGTGTGTTGGCTTCATCTTGAGGAAGAATGCCAGCGCTTCGCAAGAAGAGGAAAAGGCTACCGACTCCGGGTAGTGGCATATAGCCTTTTTCTACATCGGTTGTCATAGGGAATAGGTGGTTTTTGGCACTAAATTTCCCGCCATGTGGTCCCACGCTTCTAAACGAGTGATGCGCTGCAAAAACGATATTTTTATTTTTGTGATCTTTGATTGTTGCTTCTAGTTCGAGTGCAAAGGCTTCGCGACTTTTTACGTCACAGCCCGCGTTGATGTTGGGTTGTTCTTCCCAGTCCTTTAGCCACCACTGTGAGTCGATTACGATGATGACGAGCTGCTCGTTGATTTCTATAACGTCGGGTCCCGGACATCCTTGGTTGGGTAAAAAATAATTATTCCAATCGTCTTCATCTTCGATACCTTTATTTAGCATCGACTCAATATATTTCTCTTGCCGTTTTACCCCTTTTTGTCCATACTTTTTCCAATCCTGATTACCAGGAAGGAAGATAGGCTGACCTTTATAGTTTTCTAAAACACTAAGCTGCTGGTTTAAGAAATCTTCAGCAGCAGCTCGCTTCTTTTTATCTGATTTAGAAGGCATTCCTCCTTTTTGAATGTTGTTGCCTAGGAATATGACAGAACTGTTTTTAGAAGCATCATCTAAATGTTTTTGTAGTAGCTTTAGCGTTGGAGCAGCAGCCTCGGGAGAGCCTTCTCCTACATCACCGATTAGGAATATGGAATGGGAAATGGGGGAGCTGTGGCTTATATTATTCCCAGCGACGTTCTTATCTGGTTCGGCATTGTGGAGTTTGTAGTTGGCACAAGAAGAAGCGATTAAAATAAATAGGGAGAGATATATCGTTCTCAATAATGGTTTGGTCATATCGGGCATGTTTTGAAGAAGCTTGTTTGTTTTATTGGTTTTGGGATGGAAGATAGGGAAAATTTGAGAAATGAAGCAGTAGGATTATTTAAATTGAATTGGAGCCTAGTTCAGTTTAAAAATGATTTTGATGGTAGATGGTTTACTTGAAATAGGGAAAGGAGTTTTTTGAAAAATAAATAGCCATTACTGTGATAGTCTGATTGGGGTTGAGTGGTGTTGACTTTATGCTTTGATAAGAGGCTAGCCTAATGTTTGAGAGCGAATATTAGGATGTCGATGGTCGTTAATTCTGCACCTTACTTTAGGGCACTAATTTATTTAAACATTATTTCGATATATCGAGGATTATAGATACATTTGTATTATGGATGTAAAGTTAGCCACAGAAATAGGTAAATGTTTATCTAATAAGCCAAGAGTTCAAATTCTAGAATGGTTAAAAGAGCCCGCAAAGAATTTCCCTCCTCACGAGACTTTAAAGCATTTTGAGGATGGTGTTTGCGTAACCTACATTCAAGAAAAAGCAGGGCTCTCACAATCTACTATCTCTACCTACCTGACAAATATGGAAAAATGTGGATTGCTAATTATTACCAGACATGGAAAATGGTCTTACTTTAAAAGGAATGAAGACACCATTAAGCAGTATACCAAATTTCTTCTTTAGTGCAAATCTTCAAATCCAATGTTCAAATTTAGATTAAAAAATAAGGATAGTTTAATACAGAAACAAGTTTAATTTAACACAAGTAATTATGAAAATATTAGTCATTGGCGGCAAAGGAACAATAGGTAAAAGAATTGTAGAATATTTTTCAAAAGAGCATCAAGTTATTGTCGCTGGAAGAAGCTCTGAAAAATACCCTGTAGATATCGCAGATACTAAATCAATAAAAAGGCTCTATAAGCAAATCAAAAAAACTGGTAAAATAGATGCCATAATATGTGCCGCCGGCGAGGCAAAGTGGGCACCACTCAAAGATCTTTCTGAAGCTGATTTCCATATTGGTTTGCGAAGCAAATTGATGGGACAGGTTAATGTAGTTCGCTATGCACATAAATGCTTACGAAAGAAAGGTTCCATTACACTTACCACGGGTATACTTGCAGATGACCCAGTTTATCAAACAACAAGTGCCGCTATGGTCAACGGAGGCATACATAGTTTTGTACAAGCTGCGGCTATAGAAATGAGAAAAAAGATTAGGCTTAATGTCGTCTCATCTGGAGTGGTTATGGATGCATACCATAAGTATGAAAGTTATTTTCCAGGCCATCCTCCTATTCCAATGGATAAAATGTTGCACGGTTATAGAAGATCTGTGATGGGGAGAGTGACGGGGGAAGTCATTCGAATATATTCCTAAGTAGGTTAAAACAACTTCTAAGGCTTAAGTAGTTTGACGGAATTATTTAGCATTCTCCTTTTGACATTTTTCTAAATTTACACGCTAATTCCCTATCGGTCAACCGCTTAGTGAATTTAGAGAAATAGTAAAATACCAAATAATTTTGGCCCGTCACTTAATTAAATCAAAACAGATAAATGGAAAATATAATCGTTATAGGTGGAGGATTAATGGGGAGTTCTGTGGCTTGGAAATTAGTGGAACGTGGCGCAGAAGTAACCATGATTGAGCAACAAGGTGCAAATTATTCTCAAGGTTCGAGTTATGGAAAGGCACGTATTTCTAGAAGTCTGGGACCTAAAAAAGATGTCTTCTCCTATGTGCATAAGCAAACGGTAAAAGAAGTCGCTAAGTTGCTTGACTTTTTAAACACGGAAGATCCAAAGCAAGCACATCGTATTGATGAGATCTATTCCACCTCACCAGTTTCCTATCTTTTTCATAGAGATGAATACCATTCTAAGATTAAAAAATTCAGATTTAAAAAACAAAAAAGAGACTATAGAACGGCTTCACCAAATTCCTCTTTCAGGAAATTTAGCATGTCCATTCCTGACGATACGATTATCGTAAGAGAGCATAGGCAATACTCGGGTACTTTAAACCCTAGCGCATTGTTGAAAAAATTGCATGCAGGAATAGAAAAGAAAGGAGGCCAGATTAAATACGAACATCAAGTTGTTGGCCTTATCAAAAAAGAGGATTTTTTTGAACTTAGTATTTTAAATACAAAGACCAAAAAAACACAAATCCTAAAGGCAAAAAAGGTGCTTGTTTCTTCAGGAGCTTATATCGCAGATACGCTTAAAGAGTTTGCACCATATTTTAATAGACTTATCACCCCTAAAAAAGTGGTACAATCATTTTTGAAAATCAAGGATGAAGCTTATGCTCAATTAACAGATGTCGAGAAAAAAGCATTGCACAATGGCTTCCCCTTCTTTTCGCAAATTGGAAAAGAATACTTTGCCATGATATCCGAACAGGAAGAAGGAGTTTCTCCAATTTTCAAAGCAGGAGGGCATCAAAGGCGAAGAAATATTCATGATCTTCAAAAGGTTTGGGACGAAAAACCTCAAAAGAAAGATTTAAAATGGATAAAAAAACATTTTAAGAAGCATCTTGAAATGTTTGAAATCTATCTGTCAAAAAAAGATATTGAAGAAGTAAGTAGCTGTAATTGCGTTTATGCAGAGACAAGAACAAAAATCCCAATAGTATCCACTATCTTTAATAAATATGGACGGCTAGATGCCAACATAGCAGTAATCGCTGGGATGTCTGGGATTGGAGCCAAAGGTTGTATGTGCTATGGTTTACTGGCTGCGGATTTACTATTAGGTAAGGAGGATAAACCTAGCAAAATGTATCGTAGAATGCTGAAATCATTTGCTAACCCATCCGTAAATTTATATACTAAAAGAAAAAAATCAGGGCGTTTATTTTAACTCATTAAGAAATGAAAAAGATTACCTTAGAAAAGGTTTCATTAACTGAAATAAGTCAATTGCAATTGATTGGTAAACAAACTTTTGCAGAAGCTTTTTCTTCAAATAATAGTGCCAAAAATATAGCGGCATATTTAAGCAGTGAATTTTTAATTGAAAAACTGAGCATTCAATTGTCCGACCAAGATTGTACATTTTATTTTGCACTATTAGAGGATAATATAATTGGATATTTAAAAACAAATGTGGGCCATTCTCAAACGGAAACGAATCATGAAAATAGTCTTGAAATTGAACGGATCTATGTTTTAAAGGAATTCTACGGAAAAAATGTAGGCCAGCTACTTTTAGCAAAAGCAATAGAAATTTCGAAGAAAAAAGAGGTGGATTATGTTTGGTTGGGCGTATGGGAAAAAAATCCAAGAGCCATTCGGTTTTATGAAAAAAATGGTTTTATAGCATTTGACAAACATTCATTTATTTTAGGTGATGAGGAGCAGGTCGATATTTTGATGAAATTGGAAATAAACTAAAAAATGAGTAAATTATACAGCGAGCTATCCGAAATTTATGAAGCGATGTATGCTACATTTATTGATTACAAAGAAGAATACAATTTCTATAGTCAAATATTAAGTAAGTACAACAAGACAAGTGTTTTAGAGATAGGAAGTGGGACAGGTAACCTTTCTAAACTATTTAGTGAAAACGGATTTAATTACCTAGGCTTAGACTTGAGTGTTGAAATGCTGGAAATAGCAAAAAGGAAAAATCCTAACAACCTCTTTGTAGAAGGGGATATGCGAAATTTTAAACTTGAAAAGTTAGTGTCAAGTGCATTGATAACAGGACGATCAATAAGCTACTTGTTGAAAAACGAAGATGTAAATTTAGCCTTCAAAAGTATTCATGATAACTTAGAAGAAGGCGGGCTATTTTGTTTTGATTTCATTGATGCCAATAGATTTATTCCTGAAATATTAAGTGGAGAAACAATCATTCATAAGGCGAGTTTTCGAGGGGAGCATTATATGCGTGAAAGTACTTGGCGATTAAATTTAAATTATGGAATGGACTTAATCTGGGATTCAAAATACAGCAAAGAAACGGAGGCGGGGTATAAAGAGATAGGAAAGGATACGGAGACTGCAAGGTCATTTACAAAAAATGAAATGGAACTATTCCTAGCCATAAATAATTTCGATATTCTGGAAATAATTGATAGGCAAACTTATGCCTTTCCTACCTATGTAATGGTTGCGAAGAAGAGGTGATGATTGAGAAATCAATTAGTTGTGATCTCATATAGCTTTGCTTAAGCATAGTATATAAGAAATGGTGTGTCGAACAAGGATTGTAAATACTAATAAGCATTTTAATCATGAAAATAAAACCATTCAAATTAGAACGTTATTATTCACTACACGAGCACACTGCAAAATATTCGCTTTGCAACTCTGATTGTGAAGCAATGACCATTGCTGATCTACTTGCATTGGAATCAGGAGCAAAAGAGGCCTTTCATAACACTTGGTTAGGTTACACGACCACACAAGGCAAACCAGAATTAAGACGAGACATTTCTGCTATATATAGCAAGATAACTGCAGCGGATTTAATCGTTTGTACCGGAGCGCAAGAACCGATATTTTTGTTTGCACAGGCAATGCTTGATTCAGATGATGAAGTCATTGTGCAATCACCTTGTTATCAATCCTTGCAGTCCGTACCAGAAAGCATAGCTTGTAAAGTGTTGAATTGGGACGTACACTATGAAGGAAAGGTACCTAGTTTTGACATAGAGGAATTAAAGAAAATGGTTAGCAGTAAAACTAAGGCTATCTTTTTAAATGCCCCACACAATCCTACCGGATTTCTTTTTACAAAGGAAGAGCAACAAGTAATTATTGAAATTGCAAGAGTCAATAATACGATTATTTTTTGTGATGAAGTTTATCGAGAATTGGAACATGATCGATCCTTTGCGATCCCCTCATTTGCCGATGCCTATGAAAATGGTGTTTCTGTAGGTGTTATGTCAAAAGCTTATGGTTTGCCAGGTTTGAGAATAGGTTGGTTGTCGACGCAAAATTCAGCAATCTTAGAAAAAATTGCAATTCTTAAAGAGTATACAACAATTTGTAATGCAGGCCCAAGCGAATTTTTAGCAGGAGTTGCATTGAGAAATAGACAGTCTATTCTAGCTAGAAATCTTGAAATCATCCAAGCTAATTTGCCTCATTACGATGCCTTTTTTGCAAAGTATGCAGACTTATTTTCATGGTACAGACCGAATGCAGGGCCAATCGCTTTTGTGAAAATGAATTTTGATACAGACGATATGCTTTTCGCTGAACAAGTTTTGAAAAAAAGGAATACTTTAATACTTCCGGGTGGGGTCTATGATTATCCAGGTTATTTTAGAATTGGCTTGGGTAGAATAAAAATACCTGAAGCTTTAGAACAATTTGAAGCATTTGTAACAGAAAATTTAGTAGGCAAATGATAGGTGTCAGCTATGAACAAATAAATGATTTACTCAAAATAGAAGATTTATTTGAACCTGTTGCCAAAATGAAACACTAGCTAATTCTCGTGATAAAACAACTGTTGCAAAGCTAGTAGGAGTGCAAGGATTGGCTACACTAGTTGTCGTTATGAATAAAATAAAAATTGCTCTATAAACCAAAGATCATGGAACTCACAACATGGATTTCTTAGCTAGTAACGGTACTGATTTTGGTCATAACTCCAGGCCCCAGCGTACTAC
>CAKZUK010000076.1 GCA_937921775.1 uncultured Saprospiraceae bacterium | reverse complement strand
CATCGGGTGAATGGTGGCATTCATTGCCTTTGGGTACCAATGGTTGTGTGCTTCGAACTCGCCAGGTTGAATAATGGTGGCTGTAGTAATAGATTTGGTAGTCATAATGCTATAGATTTGACGATAAATTTTTAGTGTTTTGAATATTGTTGCTTAATCCGGTAAGGAAGACTGAGAGATGGGATTTGGTCACTCGATTTTGGATGTTATTTTTGATAGAGTGAACGATGTGACCTAATAAGATACGTTCTTTGACAAATCCCGTGGCCAATATTAAAATGAAAGCAAAAGTGACCAAAGGAAACGTTGATTTTATTTTATCATTGGGTTCTACCACGGAATTTGTCCAAGAACCATAAGAAAGGAGACTATCTCACTCAGTATCCTGCTTAGTTGGTGGGGAGGATTTAACTATTTGATAAATCGGAAAGAAACGTAAGAAAAAAGGAGTGTATTAGAGGATCTCTTTGATGTGGAGGTGTGTGTAATGAAGAACATTCGGTATCCATGAAGTAAGAAAATATTCTTCATAGGATACCGAATAACAATAAGAGCTTTAGTTTAGGGCTCCGCCCCAAGCTACTAACTCAAAAATATAATCTTCCCAGGATCAACAGTCATTACGATTTTCGTCTTCGTAACCTTAATGATTTGATCCATCCGTACAAAATCATTTTTGTCAAGTCTAAATACATAGGGGTTGGTATCGTCCCAAAAGGTATCAAGATAAAGTGACTTTGTATTTGGAGTAAATTTTTTCTTTTTTCTCAGGGCCTCAAAATATGCCTCATTCATTCTTCTGTATTGATGCTTAATGATTCGACGGAAGAGATAAGGTAGGATTAAATGATGACCGGTAAGTTTAGAGAGGCTTCGTAAGGTAATCCCTTTCTCGGTTTGATCTTCTGACCAGATACCCAGTTTTTTCTTTTGTGCATTGGTTACAGCAGGAACTAGTATGTCGCGTAAACTTGAAGAAAGGGTATAAAAATAATATGGATAAACCAGACCATTGTCAAGCAAAATATGGTTAACCGATTTTTTTAGAATCTTGCCTAAAGCGCTTTTCGTTATGGCGCTTCCATCTTTCTTTCTAGTAGTACCACCAAAAGCCCAAGAGATAGGTCGACCTTTTCGGTCCATATCATTAACGACGATGTAGCCTTCTAGAGGATCGGTGTTTTTCTTTTTATGAATAAGTGTTTTAGTGCCTTTTTGAACATTAATTTCACTGACATATCTACCGCCCCAGCCACTTCTTTTCCATTTTAAATCAGTCACGCCAAACTGTTCTAATAATTTCATGGTAGCCAATTCTCCGAATTTTTCAGGTTGTCTGAATTTTCCCATTTTGGGTTTTTCAGCTTTGGCATAAGATTTAGATTTTATATCGGCGGGAACGGAAACGGGGGAGGGGCTATAATGTGTTTCTAAGGCATCGATTCCTTGTAGTCGCAATTGTACAATGCCTTTTCCTGTTACTAGTTTGCCATCAAAAACTTCTCGATTGGCAGTAATCACTTTGTGCCAGTGTTTTTTGTTTTTGGCTTCAAACATTAGTGAGTCGCCATCAGGAGAGTAGCCAACAACACGGAAGCGACCTTTGATAAGGTAATATTTCATTTGATTAGTAAAGTTTGGTTAAAAAATATGGAGGTTTTATCAAGTCAAATATAATAAAATTTTTACAGAAATAAATGATTATGTGTCCTTAGGATGAAGCTATTGAAGGGCTGTGCTTAGAGCAGCTAAAGTCATTTTACTTAAGTAATTATTCATGACAAATATCATTGTCTACCTTGACATATATCATTTTATTAAGTACCACTCAGAGGTATCTTTAGGTAAACAAAAATTAAAAATTATGCTAAATCTATTATCTCCCATTAAAGAAATAATGAGTACAGAACTTGTTACCATTAGTGAATTTGCTCCCTTGACAAAGGTTGAAGAAATATTTCGTGAACATAGAATTCATCACATTCCAGTGGTGGATAATCAGGAACTTATTGGTATCGTTAGTAAGTCTGATTTTTTGTTCTTTCAAAGAGGTTACAACACGGACGAATCAAAATATGATGAAGCGCGTCTTAAAACAAATTTTGTACACCAAATCATGACTAAGGGGCTTGCCAAGTTGGATGTCAACGATCATGTTAATGTCGCACTTGAAGTATTTAAAGAAAACCTATTTCATGCTATTCCTATTGAATCAGATGGTAAGCTAAAAGGAATTGTCACAACCTACGATATCATAAAAGCCTTGGCTGATGGGAATGGTGCAATAAGTAAATACAAGTCGGTCGTGTAAGTAACAAGATTGATGATTTTTCAGTAGGAGTTTATTTTGTTCAATTCGTGAATAGTGGAGTAGTTCAGATTGAAATTTGATCGTGAATGGATAGGAGGGGGGATTGGCTCAATATCTTTATAAGTAGGCAGGAATTTCTAATTTCTAAGGAAAGTCAGAAGAATCTTCTGGCATATATAAAGCTTGTTCGAATCATAAGATTTGAACAAGCTTTTATATGTAGTCTAATTGGTAACAACGAAAGAATCTCACTTGCATGTTACTTACTATGTTAAGACTTCAAATTCAAATTCGATGTTATTATCAACAATATATTCACTAACTAAGATCACTGGCTTAGAGTTTAGACCTTAGAGACTAAAAAACAATGATATTCGTAGGTGAAAAGGGTGATAACTGGTGCCTGCTACTTCGTTTTTCTACTGTATATTGCGATAAGTTAATAAAATCGGAAAACTATAATTATGAAAGACCAGACGATCAGTCTAAAACCGCCTATCCCCATCAAGCAATCAAGTGGACTTGTAAAACGAGCTAAACCAAAAATCAAAGGCAGCCTCAAGGACAATCTATCTAAGATTGATCTCGAAGTAAAGGTCTAAGGGACTAGGCTTAAATTGTTCAGAGCATTTCTCATATTACATTTTCATAAAAGTCACTTTTTTAGTAACGAATATTCTTCTCTTAAGTTAAATCTAATATTGGTCTCAATATTGACACTTTTTTTTAGTCCTCTATTGGAACTATTATAAAAATCACTTATCTTTAGGGCGCATTTAAAACATATCAAAAGTCCGATAATTTTTACTAAACATTTTTAACCCATGAACAACATTTTCACTAAGCTGAGAACTTGGTACCAATCAAGTACCACTTCCAAAGGAAGTAAAACATTGAGCTCCTCATACAATACGACAGAAGAAGATCAGATTGACTTCTCCTACAACAACCCCTGGTTAAGCATTCAAGATGCAGGATCAATTAATAGTTAATCCATTAATCAGAAACTAAAAGAGAAAAACCTCCTGAAAGAATTTCAATTCACAGGAGGTTTTTTCATTTAAGGAGCTTAGCTAGTTAAAACTTGATGATCTTCTTAAACTGCTTCCGCTGTAGTACCGTTAGCTGTTCCTCAGATTCACAGCTTAATATAACCAGCCCTGGATGTGCTTCTATTCTTTGCAATAAATAGGAGACCTCCTGATTCGCATAGCCCTTAGAGCTACCCTTTTTCGCCACATTAGTTCGTTTCCCGAAAAGAGCATCCGCTTCATCAAAGAACAGTACCCATTGCTTGTTTACCGCTCGGTCAAACATTTTAGATAAGTTTTTTTCAGTCTCACCTATATAGCCCGACGAAAGTAATCTCGGCACTTCAAATCGATAAACATCATTTTTGTAAGCTCTACCTAATAAGCAAGCAACAACTGCTTTTCCACTTCGCTTAGGTCCATCAAAAAGCACCTGATAATTGGAGTTTCTTCCAGAGCGACGGTTCTTTATTGTTGTTAAGTCTGTTTTCGATTTTTTTGAAATTGGCAAATCCTGCCAGGAAAGAAGGGTGCTAATACGATTGGCAACCAAGGGAGGGTTTCCCTTAAGGCTTACTCTCTTTTTTGTCCGTTTCATATGATCAGTTTTTTGTGAACGATACCGAATATACTTTTTTTTTACGAATAGTTGAAATTAAAGGCTCACTTGAAGGTTTAGTCATCCTTATTACAATTACTAGCTAGGTGCCCACTCCCACCTGTCTTTCCATCAGAAAGGTGCCTACTGAAATTGAAAGCCCCGAACTCTGGCAAACCAAAATTCGGGACTTTCCCTTATTCAAAACTTAAATTTCATATACGTCAGAAGGCTACTGAAATTGCATTTGCCACTGCCTCTGAAATGGTACTATTTCTTAATCACAACAAACTGCTTGTTAATCAACTTGTAATCCTCAATCTGAATTGACATATGGTATGTTCCAGAATTAAAGCTCGTCACATCAAAGCTAATATAAGTATCCGAAACACGATCCTGCGCGCTCATTTTTAATGTCTTACCTGTATGGTCATAAATTCTGATCGTAGCCTGCTTGCCTGTGAAATCCTTCATACTCAAGTGTAAGATACCATCAGTTGGATTAGGATACACTATCACCTCATTGATGTCTACATCAAAGTTTACTTTCTTAATTTCAGATTGGTATGTTTCACCCAAATTGTCAACCATTGTAACTCGATAGAAGTTAGCTCCGATTTCTGGATCAGAGTGCTTACCCTCATAAGTTCGAGCATCTTCTGATTGTAAAGATTCTACGGTTTCAATTACTTCGAAGTTAACACCATCAACAGATGTTTCAATTTCGTAGTACTCTACGTCTGTATCCTCTTCTGTATACCAGTTAAGCTCTGTTTCCATACTACCTTGGGCAACTTCAAGGTCAAAGGCATTGTCATTCACCATTCCTTCAGAAGGAGGTAGTACTTCGATGGTATAATCTTCAACTTCACCTTCATCAAAGAGTTCGTCAGGTTGAGGAAACCAACCGTATTTCATTGCTACACGCATTCTAGTTGTACCTGGAAGTGCATCAGCAGGAGCTCTAAAGTAACGCTTCGTGTTTTTGTAAGTAATGGTTTGTACTTCCAACTCACCATCGTCATCAAAATCACCATCTTGATTCCAATCAATCCACACTCTGAAGAATTCCCAATACTTGGTGCCAGCAAAGCCTGGCTTTAAGTGAATTTTGTAAATTGAGTTTGGCATTACTGCTGTACTCATGTCGGTATAGTCACCATATCCAATATCATCACCAGAGTTATTATTAATGCTTTCTAATGTTACTTTATTAATCCATTCGTACTCTGTACTTAGACCGTATGATTGAGCATAAGTGATCTCTTGCGCTCCCTCACAATCCAAATCTTCATCAATTTTAGTATTACAGTTATTATCGATGCCGTCGCAAAGTTCAGGAGCACCTGGATAAACACTAGTATTATTGTCATCACAGTCTCCTTCACAACTTGAGTAACCATCCGCATCATTATCTAATTCTTCGATAGGTGTTACACCATCACCGTCATTATCAAGTCCGTCGCAAATTTCTGGGGCACCAGGATAAGAGTTTTTATCTGTATCGTCAAAGTCTCCCATGCAAACGGAGTATCCGTCACCGTCAT
The DNA here is from genome assembly GCA_937921775.1 of uncultured Saprospiraceae bacterium. GTDB lineage: Bacteria > Bacteroidota > Bacteroidia > Chitinophagales > Saprospiraceae > CALGLS01. The sequence goes on along the minus strand of CAKZUK010000076.1, from coordinate 18,380 downwards.
TGTCAATCTCATCTGCAGGTATCACACCATCTCCATCGTTGTCTTTTCCATCACAAACTTCTACTGCACCCGGATATGAGCTACTATTTGCATCATCAAAATCACCTTCACAGGCAGTAATACCATCACCATCATTATCAAACTCAGACATTGGTATAATACCGTCGCAATCATTATCAAGCCCATCGCAAAGTTCAGGAGCACCTGGGTAGCAAGTTGCAAGTGTATCGTTACAATCTACTGTGCTGTCAAAGCCATCATTGTCTAGGTCAATCAAACAAGCCACTATATTTTCAGCTGCGTTGCAACTCATTAAATTATTACTCAAGTTAATAGCTCCCTGTACCAAACCGTCTGTATTGATTAATTCATAAATTCCACAACATTCATTCAACATCGGATTCTCGCTAATCGTAAGTCCTAGTCCTACTGAACCAATATTTCCAAGACCATTAATATCACTTAATTCAGGATTGTTTCCTACGGTGAGATCTTGACCAACCAAAGTCACGTTACTCAATCCATTTATATTTGGTAGCACTGCATTTTGAGAGACATCCAAATTTTGACCAACAAACTGTAGATTATTCAATCCATCAAGGTTGACTAATTGGGAATTGACCGTTACACTCATGGTCCCGTAAATGTCTTGAATACCAGAAAGGCCATCGACATTTGTCAAACTCTGATTGAGCGCGATAGTTAAGTTGTTTCCAACTGAAGTGATGTTTGAAAGCGCATCAACATTTGTGAGTACTGGATTGAAGCCTACGATTAGATTGTTTCCTACGGTATGGATATTACTCAATCCGCTTATGTCGATTAGACTTGTATTTACTGTTATCTGCAAATCACCTGTAACAGATTCAATTGCAGATAAGCCATCGAGATTAACGATAGCTGAAGCACCTCCTGTTTGAATCATCAAATTACCATCAATGACTGAACAAGCATAGTTGGTCTGAAAATTATCAACATCGGTTTGACTTGCAAGTACAATGTTTGCTACACATGATTGTGCGGTAATTGTATTTGTGAAAATAGAGAGGGATGTTAGTAGACAAAAAATAGTTGTAAAAAGTAATCTCATGTAGCGCGATTTTGGTTGAATTCGTAAACCTTAAATAATGTGTAAGTGCGTTGGAGGAGATTTTTATGATTTTGCTAAGGAAGGGGGAAATAGCAATGGGAGCTTTGAATTGGAGAATAGGGAAGATGGTTTTTCCCCAGAGGAATTACTCGCAAAGTAGACTGAAAGGCAATCTGTTTTATTTGAAAAACATATTTTTTGTGACGGGGAATTTTTGTGATTTGAATGAGAACGTCTTTCATTTATAGATGATTTTTATCAAAAGTGTGATCAAATCCAGTGCAAATAAGGACAGTGAAATGGGGATAATTTAGTTGAAAGAAAATTGCTTGAGCTTGAAAATATCCATGATTTATAACTTAATTTAGTCCAAGCACTTACATTCTGCTTTTGGAGAATAGCTATTTGGTAGAAATATGAGGAATTAGAACACCTGTGTTATACGCAAACTCGATAATATAGAGTGCGTAGCATGGGTATTTTAATTCCCATCGTTTTTTACAAACCACCCAACAGATAAACTATGCTTTGCTTACTCAATCCGAACTAAGTAAATGCCAGTAACCAATTCAATTAGAGAGAGCAACTTTTACTTCAGTAGTCTCTTTGCTGTAGCTTACTACACAATAATTTTGTATATGATAGGGCCTACCGTGAATCGGGTATTTATTACAGGTAGTCTACTGAAAAGTTGCTTTGGCATTAGTATCGACCTATATTGAGGTCCCTACCCTCTTTTAAAGCAACACTTCCCATTCCGATTTTACCAGCAACGCTGGGCAACCAAAATTTACAATCATTTTATTACCGTAGCCCCAATGGTAATACCTTAATTCTAATGTCATGAATAAAATCTTACTTACATTTTTTTCTCTTTTTTTATTGGCTGTAGGAGTTGATAAAATGGGAAGCTTTACAGATCCTCGTGATGGGAAAAACTACAAAACTTTGAAAGTTGGTGACTACAACTTTATGATGGAAAACCTTAATTATTCAGTAGATGGTAGTACTTGTTTTCGTGATAATGAAGACTTTTGTAAAACCTACGGTCGGGCTTATGATTACAAAACAGCTATAGGGGATGAAGAAGAAGACTGGGATGGAGTACAGGGAATTTGTCCAGATGGTTGGCGTATTCCTTCTGCTGAAGAATGGATTTATTTGATTCAAAATAGTGGTGGCCGCCTACAGTATAAAAAAGGTTCGAAGGCAAGCACAATTCTTGGAAAAAACACCTTCAACTTAAAGCTTGCGGGCAATAAATCTCATGCAAATAATAAATATTACCTGATAGGTAAGAAAGGTTATTATATGACTTCGTCTATTGAAGAAGGAAGTTGGGTCGTAGTCGATTTCTCAAAAAAAGGAAATGGTTTTGAATTGAGTATGAACAGCGATGCACTAAAAGAAAGAGCGATTAGTTGTCGTTGTATTCAGAATAGTGATACGTACTAATGTTCTTAAATGAATTAGTTGGAGTGTAAAACCATTCAGATGGAACAATAACTGTCCGCTTAATTTTCGATCTAAACCTCTTACAACTTTTGCTTTGTTAAGATTTATCCGCTTCCAAAAAAGCCTTTAGAAATGTCCATTTCTAAAGGCTTTTTTTATGATTTCACTTTATTTCATGTCACAAAATCGAAATATATGCTGTCTTATTCCGAGACTTATTAGCAATTTTTGTCATTAGACAGGTAGAAATATTAAGCCTGCATTTGTTGAATAAGATCATAGTACACAATAAACACGTCCACAGCGAAAGTATAGGGCAGAAAACAAAGTTTTATAATTTGAAAAAATCAAAGTCTTAAGGCATTGCCATTAAAACCTGCCTTTGCAGGCAGGCAGTGAAGGCTACTTTAATTGCAAACGATATTCGCGCTTATACCGCGCAGTTATTATTCGTTTTTTTCATGAGAGATTCAGTCCTTGTCGTATTTACGGCGAGGACTTTTTTATTGATCATAACAGTCCTAAACACTCAGGCATTGCTGTTAACATTGAATAGCCTTGCCACTTAAATCAGAAAGGCCTTGAAGTAGGAGAAATTTACTTCAAGGCCCTTAAGGATCTTTACGGGTGTGTAATGATCTGAAGAAGGATGTGATAGCACAAAATTATTGCTATCTGGAATATAGTTCAATACCAATAATTTGGTATTTTTTCGTTTGTGTTTTTATATATAAGACAAAAATATATTTTTTGATAAAACCCCTACGACGAGCTTATTCTCTACTCCGACTTGTAGTCACATATTTACACTATCTGTAATCCTTAATGAGCTGAGCTAAAATAATATTTAGCTCAATCCTGAATTATTTTTATTGAACATGTGTTTTCTATTTTAGAAGAAAGATGTAAATTGGCATCACTCGAAGGATACTAATGGGAATGCCCATTTCTTTTGCATCCGACTCTTCCAAATGGGGGATTAGCTCAGCTGGCTAGAGCGCTACACTGGCAGTGTAGAGGTCACCGGTTCGACTCCGGTATTCTCCACCACATTAAGCGGATTATAACTTAAGTTGTAATCCGCTTTTTTATTTAGCCAATAAAGCCAGCCAGTTTTAGTCAATAATAGGTATTTTAGTCCCAAACTAAATAAATAACACATGAAAACTAAACTAAGTCTTTGCTTTTTAATCTTAGTTGTCAATCTAACTATTGCGCAAACTATAGATATCAAAACCCATCGAGAAAACTGGCCACAACTCGATACACGGCATTAGCTACCTCGAATATTATTTCCATCCAGAGCACGGTTTCACCGAGATGAATTATTTGACTTATGATAATGATCGAATTGAATTTTTGATGATTGGTATTGACGAGAGAAAATAGCTGAGGGGAGATATAAAACAATCAAAATAATTATCCCACTCAATAACTGAAAACAAGGTTTCAAACCTTATAAATTTGCTTTCACTTGTTGTTCTGTTTCTTTTGATAAAGATATAACTACCTTTAAAAGTGATCATGAAAACAAGTTCCTTTTTGCATTGTATTAAATGTATTAAAATGATTAAAAACACAATTCTTACTTTAAGTATATTTTTAATAAGCTTTTCTGCTTTGAAAGCTCAACGTAATTGGGGACTAGGCGTTCATTATACGCCAAACATTGCAAAACCCATTTTCGATAATAAAGAAACTGGAAATGGAGAGCCTCTTCTAAATCATAAATTTGGTTTGGATGTCTATTATCGCCTTGGTGATAAGTTGGAGCTGAAAAGTGGTGTCGCCTACCGTAACGTTCAATTCCGACAGGAGTTAGACGTGGATATTCTAGCACTTCACTGCAGTGACGGTTTTGTTACTACTAACATTATAGAAGAGCCTTACCCTGTTCGCTATGATGATAAATATTCTGTTCATTATATAGGAATTCCATTGGAAGGGAGATTCTTTATTGGAGCTGAGAAAAAAAACTTATACGCCAAAGTAGGAATAGAGGCTTTAATGCAGATTAAGAACAAGTTGCTACAGTCAGAAATCGATGCAGATCATGATTGTAAAAAGCCACATCGTTTGGACTTGAATGATGTTAGATACGCTGGCTCTGTGGGAGTGGGCTATGAGTTGGCCTGGTCCTCAAAAATAAAATTACTGATAGAACCATCCTTAGGTTTTACTTTCAATAAAATGTTCAAAAAACCTGACACCTCTGTTTACAATATAACAAACAATGTGAGAAACAATATTCAAATGCTCGACTTCGGTTTGATGTTGGGGATGAAATTTTGATTAGACAAGAGAGTCCAGAATCTCAATTGTAAGATTCGATTTTTGTCTAAATAACAACGTATTCCAAGCCCTAGTTTCATACGACAATAATATTCATATTACACTATTCCATATTGAAAAAACACCAATAAAGCCGCTGGTAACTAAGCGCTAATTACACTAAATTGTATGTTGGAGCTCTCACTGACATAGATTTGGAAAATGAAACCAAGCAAAGCGTTTATCATACTACTCTTATTTTCCTCCTGTTTTTCGTCAAGGACAGTCTATAAACTAATCAATCAGCAAATCACCTATTATTGGACTGGCGTAGCCGACGATGAATCTTACGACCTATTTGTTGATAGCAGCGAAGGAGTCTGGTTTGACGCTCGACTCATAAAAAATAATATCGATACCTTTTACCTCCATGGATTTGAAAAAGGACAAAATCATCCTACAGCTGTCAGAATGATTTTGGAAGATAGCGTTCGTAGTTCTTATCTGGGACACATCTTTATTTGGACAAGAGCTTATGAAGGTGACTCTGTTGAGATAAAAAATGTGCACGATTCATTGATCATTATGCCTCCAAAACTTATGCTCTATAAAAAAGCAAAACGTGTGGAGTGAAGAAATACGAATGAACTATTGTGTTAAACAAACGCTCAAAAAACAAAACATATGAAAACATTACTCACAGCCTTACTTCTATTTGGCTTACATTTCGCCAGCTACGGACAATACGTTTCTACTATAGATATTGGGGGAGAGGTAGAAGGATCTTGCGATCAAAGTAAGATATACTCTTACTACGCTAATTTTAGTGGAAACCACAGTGCTAAAACCTCTTTTAGTCAAGATGAAATCCTCAAACGATTAAACGCGGAGGTTACTTTTATTAAAGATAATCCTAAACATAAAGATAAAGGAACGCTCGCTTTAGTTGTCAATTGTAAAGGCGAACTAATTATTTGTGAAATGGATGATGCAACGAAAAGTATTGAATTGGATGCTCAAATTAAAAAGGTATTTAATTCATTAGGAGTTTGGAAGCCTGCACAGTTAAGAGGAGAGCAAGTCGACAGCTGCATTTTTTATAACTTCAGAGTAAAGAAAGGAAAAATTAGTTTCACCTAATTTAGCCCAATTACTTAGTTCGTCAAAACGTATTGATTGTTTTGAATGTTTACTTGTCCTTGTTTAACTCTTGGATAATAGTAAAAAAAGCCGTTCAAATAAATGAACGGCTCGGGTTTGGATGAGTATATAGTCATAAGTTTGTTCCATGGTTATGACTAATCTTCAAGGCGTTTTAAGTCGTACAACATTCTCCGTAGTTAACTCCCTTCAACGAGTTGAAAAGAGTCGCCATTCTCAGCTGACTTAAAAGCATCCTTTCTTATAGGAAATAATATCGTTAATATTTTTGACTACCTGCTTAAGCCATCATGCTTTAGCAAATAAGTTAAATTCTTAATTCAAAAAAGAGGGAAAAATTGGGAAGGTAGATAGTGTGGAGTAGTTCTCAATTACTTGCAAAAAACATACCAATCTCACCTGGTTTTACATAGTTGTTTTTGCAATAAGTTCTACCAATATTTTGAATATAGACGATTTGTTTCATTTTGTATCTTCGTTTACTAATCGCTAGATAGGCTAGGAGGATTTAAAAAATAGGAAGAGCATTAAACCTTAGTGCTAAATCCAATCCACCAAAAAAAATAACTAATTTTTCCCAAATTTCAGACAATAATAAAAGATATGAAACAATCTATTTACATGAATAGTGATTCAGGTCATTTCGATTTAATCTCACATCGTTATTGAAAATAAAAAACCCGGACAATGCAAGCATCATCCGGGCCATATAAAGAGGAATAAATCCTTTTTTACTTATTAATCTGAATAATAGCTTGGTTGCTATCGCCAGTACCAGCTCCTTCGTAATTAATACGATCTTCATTGATACCTCGACTCTTCAGATAATCGTACACCGCTCTCGCACGTACATCATCCAATGATACTTCTTTGCTTCCACGATACGAACTCTTCTCGTTATCTGTAATATATCCGTAGACATCCACATTAACGTTTTCGCATCCTTTCATACAAACAACTAGATCATCAAGAGACTTCTTGGCTTTAGTATTCAGTCGGTTCGTATTTTTCCCAAAGCCTACATTGTCAAATGTAAAACGTTTTGGATAAGTACTCTCCGGATCACTTAGATAGTCACATACTGCTCCTCCTGAAGATCCTTCTGCCAACTTATAGCTACCCGCATCAGGACAAACTGCTGTCTTGACTGGAGGTGGCGGAGGTGGAGGTACTACAACAGGTGGCTTAACAACAGGCGGTACTGTCTTCGCACATCCATCACAACCTCTTAGTAAGAATAGTAATAATGGAATTAGCAATAACAGCAACCACCACCATGACCAACATCCCTTCTTAGTAGCTGCCGCTGCTGCTACTGGAGGAACAACCACAGGCTTCACCTTCTTTGGTGGAGGAGGTGGTGGTACAGGCTTTACTTTCTTCACCTTTTTCGGAGGAGGTGGAGGAGGTGGAGGTGTTTCTGCTACAACTTTTTTCGGAGGTGGAGGCGGAGGAGGTGGCGGTGTTGCCTTAACCTTCGTAGCCGCTAATGCCGCTGCTGCTGCCGCCGCTGCTAAGGCTGCTGCTTTTTTGTCTACAACTGGAGCAGGTGGAGCAAGTTTTTGCAAACAGCTACGCCCAACTTCACGTCCAGTTTTATCTTTCAATATGTCCATGAAGTACTTCCCCTTTTCTAATTTGGAGTACATTTCAGAACTGTTGGCGTATTTAATTACTCCAGATAATTCTTCGTCACGAGTTTTTGCATCAACAAAACCTTCACTTCTTAGTCGCACACTTCCATCTTTGTTGTAAAGTGCAAAGTAGAACATGCCATTTTCATGTTTGAATAGCGCTACGTTGTTTTCTTTGTCATTGACAGTTCTTCCAGCGTATTCTTTACAAGGTAGGTAATCATCTTCCTTCTCAGTTGACTTTGGAGTTGGAGGAGGAGGCGTTGCCTTTGCTTTTTCTATTTTGGCAAAATTAGATGCCTTAGTGGTTGTGGTAGTTATAACTGTTGAGCTACTTGTACTCGCAATAGCAGGAAATGCTGCTGCAAGTAATGCCATATTCGCATCTACTTTTGCACCATCTTCCATATAGCAAGATCTTGCAATTTCCTGATTGTTTCCAGCGCGTAAGACGTAGTAGTGATACTTACCTTCCATTGCAGTCTCTTTCTTCCAACGGGCCTCGATGGGTGCATTCTTTTTTACAGATGCCATTCCGTTTTCACGAGCTGCAGGAGTTTTGTAACCTTCAGAGCGTAATAGTGTATTGCCATCTTTATCATTATATGCAAAGTAATATTCACCATTTGCTTCATTTCTGAAGGTGTTGAATCCAACTCTACCACCGTAAGCTTCGCAAGGTAAGTAGTCATCTTTTACTGGACTCGTAGCTACTGGTGCGTTTGATGATTTTACTGCAAGTGCCGCTGCCGCTGCTGCCGCCGCCGCCGCTGCCGCTGCTGCTTTATCGGATTCAAGTTTAGCTGCTATCGCTGCTTCCGCTGCTGCTTTCTCTGCTGCTAGCTTAGCTGCTGCCGCTGCTTCTGCTGCTGCTTTCTCGGCTGCTGCTCTATCTGCTGCAGTTAAGTCGAACTTAGCGATATTCCATACCTTGTTCATCTCTGCTTCATTATCATAATAGCATGATCTTGCTATTTCCTGGTTGTTACCAGCTTTTAAAGCGTAATAGAAACGTTTGCCATTCATTACATCGCGAAGTACCCAGCGCTTATCGTCATTTGCATTTTTCGTGACAGACTCGATACCATTGTCTCTAGCAGATTCACTGCTGTAGCCTTCACTCCTTAATAATACATCTCCATTGTTGGCGTTGTAAGAGAAATAGTGCTCACCACCTTCTGCAAACTTGTTGAAGCCAGCAGAAGTATTTGCGTAAGTTTTACAATCTAGGTAGTCATCAGCAGGTGCTTCAACCTCTGTAGCTAATACAGGAGCGGAAGTGCTAATAACGGTCTTCTTAGTGGCTGCAACAGCAGCTAGAGGAGCAGCCTTTGTAGGTTCTGCCTTAGGGTTTAAGCTGTTTTGAGTAGCTGACATACCAGCCATCATAGCTGCCTCATTATCGAAAAAGCAAGATCTTGCAATCTCCTGATTGTTACCAGCACGCAAAGCATAATAGTGGTGCTTGCCATTCATTACTGAACCATTGACCCATCTAGCATCATTCGGAGCGTTTTTCTTGACAGACTCCATTCCATTATCTCGTGCAGCTTCAGATTTGTATCCTTCAGATCGCAACAAGGTGTCGCCGTTAGCTGCATTGTAAGAGAAGTAATGTTCACCCGCTTCAGTAAATTTGTTAAATCCAGCAGGCTTACCAGCGTAAGATTCGCATGGTAGATAGTCGTCTTGTTTCGCAGGTTTTGCAATAGGGGCAGCAGGAGCACTGCTTGCTTTTACTGCAGTTGCACCAGCACCACAAGCCAATAGCTTAATGGCAGCTTCCATGTCGTCCTTCTCAGCGTAGAATAAACTACCACGTCCAACAGACTTACCATCTGCATCAACTACGTAGAAGTAGTGCTTGCCATTTTTGGTAGTTCTTCTGTCGTAATTTTTCTCTAGTGGAGCTAAAGTAGCTAATTGCTTTAAGCCTTCATTCAAATCTTCTTCAGATGCATATCCTCTTACATCACCATTAATTAAAACAGCTTTGTCTTCTTTTGATTTAAATACAAAGTAGTACCGTTCGTTGCCACCACTTTGGAAAGTATCATAAGTGATCTCACTACATGGGTAGCTTAAGCCTTGCGAAATGTATCTTCTTTCTGCAGCAGGTTTTGCTTCCTTTGCTGCTTTCTTACGTTTTCTAGTTCCACCAGTTCCCTGTAACCAAGCGATAGCACGAGTCATTTCTTTTTTGGTATCAAACCAACGGCTAGTCGCAATCTCTTGTTTGTTACCAGCTATTAAGTTGAAGTAGTGCTTACCGTTAGGGTGAACCATTGGTACATAGCGATCTTCATTTTTTACGTTTTTCTTGACAGATGCGATACCGTTATCACGACCTGATTCAGAAGTATAGTCTTCACTAATTAGTACGGGACTACCATCATGGTTGACCGTAAAGTAGTGCTTGTCTTCGTCAGAAAAAGAATCATATCCATAGTCCGTACCCTCGATGCGTTCCTGATAAAAACCAAGTGGCTTGTATTCCTTGTATATAGGACCGCTTGCCTTTTCCGCTGTAGGAGTATCAGGAGCTGCATTGGCTTTTGTAGTTTCCTTTTTTTCTCCATTTCCTTTTGTGGAAGTAGCCTTAGGAATTTGCACACGACAAAGCTCAATCATTGTATCCATTTCTCCATCAGAGTCAAATGGTACACTCCTGGCAATTTCCTGGTTGTTTCCAGCACGAATAATGAATTGGTTTTTACCATCTTCTGAAAGCTTTTTATAGCGATCAGGGTTGGCAGCATTCTCTATTACAGATCGAATACCATTGAAACAGGCATCCTTATCTGCATAGGCTTGGCTTTTCAAGACTATGTCTCCACCATCAGTTTGAAACTGGAAGTAGAACTTGTTGTCTTTTTTCGTTCGAAAGGCACGATACCTCATAGTTGTATGAAATTAATTAAAAAATGTATTTGAAAACCTTGCAGCACATATTTAAAAAAGGCTGCAATTAATAAGATCTAATTTGTAGACGCTTTTATATTGAAAAGTATCATAATTTCAAGAGGGAATTGCGTATTTCCGCCTGAATTAAGGTTTTTTTACTAAAAAAAATTCAAATGATAAGTACTTGGACAAAATTGGGTTAACATTAATCAGTGAAAGATTTTAGTTCTAATTGACTAAATTTTGGGCTTCATCCTTTTGGCTGTAGCCTAAAATTTGAGAAAAGTAGGACTAAAAGACTCTGTGATTAAACTATAACTTAATTTAGTCCAAGCACTTAATTCATGGAAATTGGATTTACAATAGATTGAAATAAATTTTGGAATTTGATAAACCTTTTTTCAAGCCAATACCCTAGCTATTGCTATAGGAAAAGGTGAAATAAAAATTTATAAGGCGCTCAATCTATTAGTAAACTTCATTTTGGTCTAGCACTTAGTACACTGTAAGCTAATTTTCTTTATGTTTTGAAAGTAGAATTTTTGTTCAAATCGAGGCAGGCACGGAACCTGATAGCCTTAGCTATCAAGGTGAGTACAGAACGAAGAGTTGGATAAAAAGACCTTTTTCAAAATGTAATTAATTTTATGTTACAGTGTACTTAGCTTAGAGGAAATATTTTTTAAGTATTTGTTTCTTACTGGTTTTAGCTTAAGTTGTGCGATTGACAACTAAGATGCGCAGCCAATTTTAAGGGATTAGAATTTGATGAAGACGATCAAAAATAGTAAAAGCTAGGAGAAAAACAAACACATTGCAAATTATGGACATACAAAAAAGAAGTTTGTAAAGTAGGGATGGCCGCATAGGAAAGTGGAAAATGAACTGTTTTTAGCTTAGATTTGGCAGCATTTTGAGGAGATATGCACTACTTTAAATTATAAGTTATTTTTATTAGTGGAGCTTATTTTGTGGAGGCTAGATGGGATCAACATTGACGTTGACTCTTACAGTAGAAAAGCCTTTTTGACTTTGCATAAAATGGGTCGCCTCTGTAATCAATCGCTTAGCTATTTTAATAGTATTAGCGTTGCGTTCAATTTTAATTAACAACTTAAGAATGTACTGGTTGCGTACTCTAGAAACTCCAGGAACTGCTGGGCCAAGCACGCGTGTTCCTAGATTATCCTTTAAAATTTTGGTAAGTACTTTAGTGGCTTCATTGAGAATATCTGCCTTAATATGTTTTATGGTTAACTCAATCAAACGATGATAAGGTGGGTAATCAAAGGAGTGACGCTCATCAAGTTCTCTTAGAAAGAAACTCTGAAAATCATTGTGCAATACTTCATCTAAAATCGGGTGTGTTGTGTTATAGGTCTGAATCAATACCTTACCCTGCTTGTGTTTTCTTCCAGCTCTACCACTTACCTGTGTGATGAGTTGGTAGCCACGCTCGTTTGACCTAAAGTCAGGAAACTGTAGAATATGATCGGCACTCAACACACCTACAATTCCTACATTATCAAAATCAAGTCCCTTGGTTACCATCTGGGTCCCCACCAAAATGTCGATGCGGTGCTCCTCAAAGTCATTGATAATACGAGCCAAGGAATGCTTGCCTTTTGCTGTGTCAAAATCCATTCGACCAACTCGCGCTTCTGGTAAGTAAATTTTTAGTTCATCCTCAACTTTTTCTGTACCATAACCACTTTGGGCCAACTTCATATTTCCACAAGCTGGACAGGATTTAGGAACGGGAACCTGGTAACCACAATAATGGCATCTCAGGTTATTGGTAAATAAATGTAAAGTCAATCCAACATCACATTGTGTACACTGACTATGCCAACCACAGTCACCACACATGAAAGTGGGGGCATATCCTCTTCTGTTTTGAAAAAGAATGGCTTGTTCATTTCGCTTAAGCGCTTCCTCTAGTTCTGTCAATAAGACGGAACTGAAAAGTCCTTTTATTGTCTTCTTTTTTGTTTCCTCTTTTAGATCAATCAAAACAACTTCTGGCATTTCGATACCGCCAAAGCGTTCTGGCATTTCTACCAAACCATATTTATTTTGGGTGGTATTGAAGTAGGTTTCAATGGATGGAGTAGCTGTGCCTAGTAATACTTTTGCATCACAAAGGTGAGCAAGGTAAATGGCTGCATCACGTGCATTGTAACGAGGCGCTGGATCCGCTTGTTTGAAAGAAGTATCATGCTCCTCATCCACAATGATCAAGCGTAGGTTTTTAAATGGTAAAAATAAACTTGAGCGAGCACCCAATATAATTTTTTTGCCTTCAATGATTTTTTTCCAAAGTTCTACTCGCTCATTGTTATTGAGTCGAGAATGATAAACAGCTACGTCATCTCCAAATATTTTTTGAAGACGTGTAATGATTTGAGTAGTCAAAGCAATTTCTGGCAACAGATAAAGGACTTGTTGACCTCGGTCGATGGCTTCTTGAATCAACTCTACGTAGACGCGTGTTTTTCCACTTCCTGTTACACCATGCAATAGGGTAGTACCCTTTTCCACAAAGCTTTCTTTTATCTCTTTGAGCGCTTGGACTTGTTGATCGGTTAGTTTCTGGCTATCTACCACTTCTTCCTCATAACCACCGAGTCGACTCACCTCTTTCTCATACAATTCAAAAACATTTTTTTTGACCATGGCTTTTATTACCGTTGTGTCCACATTGGAAGCCTTCATTAATTCGGAACGACGAATAACGGGTTGATTTCTGGAAATTTGGACAAAAGCCATTAGTGTTTCAACCTGTCTGGTCGATCGACTCATCAATTCAAATGCTTCTTCCAAGGTGTCGGGTACAGAAGCATAAGGTTCTTGTAGTTTTACGCAAACTACTTTTTTGGGTTTATACTTTTCTTTGAGTTCTTCTTTTATGTAAATAACTTTTTTGGCTAAAAGTCTATTGATTAAAGGCCCGACATTTTTTTGCTTTAATATTTTACGGACATCAGAAATACTCAATTCATTTTGATAATGTAGCGCTTCCGCAATCAAAAATTCTTTATCTTTTAAGCCAGTATAGTTTTCATCATATACCGGACTAAGTATCAATTTGGTTTCACTCGCCAATTTAAATCCACCAGGTAATGCTGCATTCATAACTTCCCCCATGGAACAGGAATAATATTCGGCCATCCATTTCCAAAGTTTAAATTGATAAGGAAAGGCAATGGGCTGCTGGTCGATGACCGAGATAATAGCTTTGGCTTTGTAGCCTTCTGGAGCATTGTTGTGTACATGAACGACAAGCGCAGCGTAAATTTTGGTTTTCCCAAATTGTACTTCCACACGCATCCCTACTTGGATGACTGCTGTTTCCGTGACGGGTATCATATAGGTATAGGGCTTAGGTGCAGCAATCGGTAAAATTACTGTGACGTAGCCACTCGCATTTTCTATTGGATGATATGATTCCGTACTCAAGGTATGTTTTGAATTTTTAATTTAGTCCAAGCACTTACTTGTGTAAAAGTAGGCTTTAAAAAAATATTTCCTGTGCTAATCTAAATGTATTTGCATGTGCTTCTACAATTTGCGCCAGCCGCTCTGAATAACCACCTCCCATTGCTACAGCAACAGGAATGTCATTGTCTTTACAAGCTTGAAGTACAATTCGATCTCTTTCTTTACAACCTGCCAGGCTCAAGCTCAATCGCCCCAACTTATCACTCTCCAAAACATCTACTCCCGATAAATAAAAGATAATGTCAGGTTGCACTGTTTCAATCAAGTTCGGCAAAATCTCTCGCAACATTTTTAAATAGGGGAAATCACTTGTCTTGTCTGGCAAACCAATATCCATATCTGACTTCTCTTTTCGAACGGGGTAGTTTTTTTCGCCATGCATACTAAAGGTAAAGACACGAGTATCTTCTTTAAATATTTGTGCGGTCCCATTTCCTTGATGTACATCCAAATCAACGACCAATACTTTTTGCACTATTGACGCATCCAAGAGGTAGTTGGAGGCAATAGCGATATCATTTAACAAACAAAAGCCTTCGCCACGATCAGTAAAGGAATGATGTGTGCCTCCTGCTATATTCATCGATACGCCATATTGCTGGGCGTAACGGGCGCAGTCAATCGTTCCCTGTGCAATATGCCGTCCTCGTTCTACCAATTCTTTGGATAGAGGAAAACCAATTTTTCGAATTTCTTTTGCAGTTAAATCTAACTGTTTTAATTTGTTCCAGTACTTCGCATCGTGAGTCAATAGAATAGTCGCTTCGTCTAATGCTGCTGGGTGAAAAAAACTTTCCTCCGTAATTGTACCTTCATAAACCAATTGCTCTGGCAAAAGTTCATACTTCTCCATCGGAAAGCGATGCCCATCGGGTAACTCATATTTGTAAACAGGCGAATATGCAATTTTAAGCATGTAGTTGATCAGAGTTTTGAATGAAGATACCTTTAAAACAACTTCAATAGAGTTGGTAATTTAAAAAAATCGAACATAAATATAGGGCTTACAGAAATTAATCCTGTAAGCCCTATGCCGAAACTTCTCATTATTATTTTCAGAGAAATAAATTTACTTCATAAGCGTGACATCTCCCTTGTACAACTCAACCCAACCGTCAATGAATTCTATCTCAACTATATAGACAAACACACCTGGATTCATTATCTCTGACTTGAAGAATCCATCCCATCCAAAACTTGGATCGTTTGGCATAAAGTCATCTAAAGTAAGCACAACTTCTCCCCACCTACTAAAAATACGCATGGTTTTAATTCGAGCTACTTCCTGCCCAGCATTCACGTAGAAGATATCATTTATACCATCACCATTCGGACTAAACGCATTAGGTATATAAACATCTCTTGGTTTATAAACCGATATGGTAATGTCGTCTTCTGCTGTACAGCCTAATGAGTCACTAACCAAAATGGTGTATTGCTGTGTTTCCATTGGAGTCGTAAAGGTATTCAAACAAGTATCACAACTAAAGTAAGAAGTGTTATCCCAAATAAATTCATCAATCAGAATATTTGTCAAAGCTTCCAATTCAACACTGTCTCCTAAAGTAATCTGTACGTCTTCACCTAATTGTACAACCGGAGGAGTAGGGAAGTTTACAAGAACACTACTTGCAGTTAAGCAATCATTCACATCCTGAATCGAAATCTCATATTGACCCGACTCAAGGAATGGTATCGTTATCGGGAAGCTTACTCCAGCAGATTGGTAAAATTCTCCATCCAACGAATATTCAAAAGGACCGTCTCCACCAATAATGGTGTCAATGATAATCATCCCATCATTATCTCCGTAGCAGGTTGGTGCAATAGAACTTAATGCCACTTGCATCGCTAATGGTTCAGTCAAACTAACTGTAGCTATTGCTGAACAACCGATGGCATCTGTCACGGTGACGGTATAAATGCCAGCACTCAATCCTTCATTTGTAGCTCCACTAATTCCATTACTCCAATCATAAATATAAGGTGCAGTACCGTTTTGTGCAAGGGCACTCGCTATACCGTCTTCACCTCCACTACAAGCCACACTGTAGCCATTGTAGTCGGAGTCAACTTGAGCACTAAGACTAATGTCGCCAACAGTTATAATGATAGCATTAGTCGGTAGTATTTGATTACAAGGAATACCAATTGCTTCAAAATCTACTATACTATAAGTGGTGGTAGTAGTCGGTGATACCATAATAGTATAACCACTCGAAATGCCTAGTAATTCTGTAATCGTCCCACCAATTGCGAAGTCTACATCATAGATAGTTCCACCATCAAACAAGAAGGTAATTGGTACGGAATCTCCCGGACAAATAAATGCATCCTCTGATAATGAAGCAAGAATTTCTGGATAGAAGTCTAAATCTACATCGACAATACTATCACAGCCAGTACTACTTCCTCCGATTATTATTTCTGTTCCAACCGGATTACTAAAGTCGTAAATGTTGCCATTAATGGAAATGAATTGATCTAGACACAAGGTAGAATCAATTGTGTTTTGTGAAGCTGTAGCAAAAGCCAAGGAGACGTTTACTATTGAATCACAGCCAAAGTAATTACCATTAATCAATGTTTCTGTACCTAATGGATTCGTCTCATTATATGTATTCCCATTCACGACCACATTATAGCCATCTCCTGCACAGCCAGCATAATTCTCCACACCACTTGTTGGTAGATTATATATTAAGCTAATTGAAACGATAGAGTCACAACCTACACTATTTGTCAGCGTTTCCGTGCCACTAGGTGTATTTTGATCGTAAGTATTACCATTCACAACGACAATGTAACCATCGTTTTCACAACCGACATAGGACTCTTGTCCAAACGAAAGTTGATTAAATATTAAGTCTACACTAACAATTGAATCGCAACCTGATGCAGAAATTAATGTTTCTGTCCCATTGTTATTTGATTCGTTATAAAGCGTGCCATTTACAAGAATATTATAACCATCACCCTGACATCCTATGTAGAGCTCTGATCCAGTAGTTGCAAGATTGAAAAGTAAGTCAACCGTTACGATTGAATCACATCCGCCAGTACTAATCAATGTCTCCATTCCCGATGGTGTGATTTCATCATAAACATTGCCATTCACAATCACGAAATATCCATCACCAATACAACCACTATAGTCTTCATTACCTGTTACAAAACTATTAAAGGAAAGATCAATGCTTACTAGACTATCGCAGCCAGATGAATTCGTCAATATTTCCTGCCCGAATGGATTTGCTTCATTATAAGTATTGCCATTTACAACAACTGAATACCCATCTCCGAAGCAACCATCATGTAATTCTTCTCCAATAGAGGCATCATTAAACGTAAGTTCAATAACAACGGTGCTATCACAACCGAATTCGTTTAGCATTGTTTCAGACCCCGATGGATTAGTCTCATCATAAATCATTCCGTTGACAATAACAGTATATCCATCTCCGAAACAACCAATGTAGTTTTCAGTCTCACTAGAAGCAATATTGAAAACAAGATTAATGGTAACCATGGAATCACAGCCACTTGATGTAGAAAGACTTTCTACTCCAGTTGGATTACTCTGATTATAAGTATTGCCATTTACAACAACAGAATATCCATCGTTTTCACAACCGTCGTATACTTCACTTCCTGCTACTACATTGTTAAATGTCAAATTAATGGTAACAGTGGAATCACAGCCTACGGAACTCGTTAGAGTTTCCATACCAGTCGGAGTAGTTTCATTATAGGTGTTTCCATTGACGACAACAGCGTATCCATCGCCAATACAGCCGGTGTATATTTCATCTCCAAATAAAGCATCATTGAAAGTAAGGTTGATCGTTACGATTGAGTCACAACCTATAGAACTCGTCAGCGTTTCCGAACCGTTAGGTGTAGTTTCATCATAGGTATTCCCATTGACGACAACAGCGTAACCATCGCCGATACAACCGGCATAAATTTCATCACCAGCTAATACATCGTTGAAAGCTAAGTTGATGGTAACGATAGAATCACAACCACCGGAGCTAATCAAAGTTTCCATACCAGTCGGCGTAGTTTCATCGTAAGTGTTGCCATTGACGACAACAGCGTAACCATCGCCGATACAACCGGCGTAAATTTCATCACCAGCTAATACATCGTTGAAAGCTAAGTTGATGGTTACAGTAGAGTCACAACCGGCAGCGTTCAAAATAATCTCTGTACCAGTAGGATTCGTTTCATTATAAACATTTCCATTTACAAGGACGGCATAGCCATCACCCTGGCAGCCATTGTAGGTTTCGTCACTGCTTGTTGCAATATTGAAAAGTAAATCGATAGAGACAATAGAATCACAACCAGAAGAACTAGCC
>CAKZUK010000075.1 GCA_937921775.1 uncultured Saprospiraceae bacterium | reverse complement strand
AACAACCCTAGTAACAACTATATCTCAACATGTGGCGAACCATTTTCCGCATTGGCTACTTGTAACCGCACATCTTTGTATGGGCTAAGAGAGGTTATCAACGGTGGAGGAAACGGCATTATTTCCCCTAATGGTGATGATACTTACTGGGGTAGTTCAACAACTTCTGGAACACTTAGGCCAGAGCCTCAATCGCAAACATGTGACGAGCACACGTATTGGGAAGCACCACAGGAGCCATTAGTTGCTTCAAATGTTTGGTGTGTCGAAAGAGCAGGCGCGTTCATGGGGCCAGAGTATGCATTAATGAGTGGCAACTACGACTTTGATGGTCAGTACTACTTCAGTGCAGCACTTTTCAACCACACTTTCACAGGTGGATCAGGTGCAGCAGTGCAAGCATATTACCAAAACTGGCATATCGCCAGCACTACGAATGGAGTGTACAGGAACAGAACCTACAAATACGTATTGAACAACTGTAGTCAAATTTGCTTCGATAATTATAAATATCAAAGTACGATATTGGATGTAACCACTGACGACACAATCATTAACACCTACTTGGGTGGGTCGATTCAAGTAAATGGAAGTCTGAACAATCAATTGCAAAGCCCAGGTAGCTACCACACAGCAACAGTAGCAGGAGGAACACTACACAATACGCAAAATCTAGGGCCAGAAACAGCACAGAATTCTGTTGTATTGACAAATGTCTGTGTTGATATTCCAGTTGGTTACGTAGGGAGTATTTTTGTTGAAACGATTTCAAAAGTAAAGCTGCCTGACGGAACAGTTGTAGATCACATTAATATTCAAGAGATAGTATTGTATTAAATCATTTCAAAAGGCTATTTGAATGATGAAAAATGATAAAAGAGAAACTAGTAGGATTGATAGTGAGTTTATTGGGCGACCCAGTAAGTAAAATGGGGGTGGCGTTACTTGGAGGATTACAACTTTTAAGTAGCGTCACTATCATTGACCAACCATTAACAAAATTAGGTTGGTACGCTATCATAGCAACATTGGCAGTTAATATTTTTGTCAAGTTAGTTAATGAAGGAATTAAGATGCACAAATATTATTTCATTGAATATCGGAAAGCAAAAAAACAAATAGACTCCGATCAAACCACACCCCATGAGACAGATGATAAATAACGCATTAAGGATTATAATGTTAATAGGCTTCCTTGTGGCAGTTACTGGAATGGTAAGCGCGGATACGTCCTCTGAAGGGCTAGACGTTGCAGACGACTCCGAAAAGGCCACCAGTGGACGCAATAGAGGCGTAAAATGTAACGAATGGAAATATTAACACAGGTAATCAGGATTGAGGACAAATTTTTCAACCTGACATACATTGAGGGCAAACACATAGTTGTTCAGCCCTTAGATGGTAGCGGAGCAAGATACTTGCCTTGGGGTGACTGGGGTAATGATCTAGCTGAAGCAATCATCGATTTATTTAATGAAAATTTTTAAAATTGAAATTATGAGTACAGTAAAAAATAAGGGAAAACAATTTTGGCGCAGTAAGTCATTTTGGTATGCAATAGCTGTTATACTAAGTCCAGTTTTCAAGAAATTAACAGGCATCGACTTAGATGTAAATCCAGAAGGAGTGCAAGACCCTGAAACAGTAGTAAAGGTGGTGAGGTTTATTAGTGACTACTCTTTGCAAATTGCCGGATCTGGCTTTGTAGCAGTTCGGGCAATCACTAAGGAGGCTATTGAAAACCCAATCGAATCATTAACTGCCCTTTGGAAGAAATTAAAAGGCGAACCTTTAGAAATTAAAGACGCAGAGTAAGATTTTTTGGGTTTCATTTGGTTTTATTTTGGGCTATCCGAGGGGGTAGCCTTTTTTATAAATCCCTAGTGTACATTATCCAATCAGGTTCAGCGCGTCCACAATTTTTGCTCAACTTGAATACAGTTCCACCTTGATATGATTTTCCAATTACAAGGACTTCGCACCCCTTTCTTAGGTGATACTTGTCTCCCTGCCCTTGGGTTGGGTAAATTATGCCAGGAAGTCCATGCATTGTCCCCCCTAGCTAAAATGGCTGTAATGTCTTTTTCGATTGGTGTTGCATTGTAGTATGACTTGTTGTGGTATTGCCTTACTTGAGTGCCCAAAACCTTATCAACTTCACATAGGTAGTTGGTGCAGTTTATTGTTTCGACGCCACAAGACGCGCACACCGCAATCAAAATTAGAATTATTAATCTTTTCATCTTTTTGCTATTTTATATCTCCTGTAATACCTCCATAGCCTATCTTTCTCCTCCTCTGTGAATAGGTTAGGTTTTTCTTTTAGGATGTGAAGGAAGTGATTGAATTTATCTTTCATTTGGTTGTTTTATCTATTGCTAATCCTACTCAAATATATTTTTCTGTATTCGTTTGCAGCACCTTCCGCAAGTGTGTGTGTTGTTCTTTTTGGAACACCTTCATTCTCTGTGAAAATTACAGCGTATTCTCCTTTTCCGTTTACACCTATTTCTAACTTATTTCCGTTACCCGTACACGATGCGTAAGAGCGGAAGGTCAGGTGCTTCCATGCTCTCAATTTTATTGCTGATATGTCCCCTAAATGGAGGTCGTCTATTGATTTTTCTTTGTTCATTTGTTTTAGTTTTAAGTATTGGATTTGGTGTTTCAGTATGTAAGGATTACTTACATACTGGATTCACGTTTTTCTGATTCTTTGATTCTTTCAACAATAGCGTAGGCAATAGTCCTTCCCCATGTTCCAGCAGGTTCGCTTTTGGCGTAAAATTCAAGTGCCCAAAAGATTACATCTTCCACCTTTTCGGGGTGCGACTGCTCTTCAATTTCCTCTAAGATTATTTCCTTTGCTTTGTTTTTAAATTCACTCATAATTATTAATTTTTACCCACCTAAAGATACTAAAAATCAAGCAGTTAAGCAAAATATTTCGTATCTTTGAGGTAGTTGTTTTTAGTTAGTTTTAGTTCTTTTAATTAGATACCTTTTAAGGATTGAGTCATAGTAAATAATCGGCCTGTTCCATCTTTTTGAAATTGTATTGTAGTTCATTGTTTATTTATTTAAGCGGCTATACGCCTGTTGTAGATTACATTTCTTGTTGCATCCATTTACATCTTCCTGACATTCGCAGGTACATTCATGGATGTGCTTTTGGTTAAAAAGCAAGGCAATAAGTTGCTTTAATTTCTTCATTAATATTCAATTGATGTTTGTTCGTTTGGAGCAGGAATTTTGACATTAAACATCTCCCGTGCCCACTCAATAATGTTGTCTATGTATTCGCAAAACTCCACAGTAGATAGCTCTGTAGTTGATCGGACGCGCTCTATTATTTCGCCTGTTTCTTGATCAGCAATAACTACTATCTTAAGAAATTTATAGGCTAAAATTGAGTGTGTTTCGTCTCCATTTCTAACCTGTCCAAGTTCTTTGAAATAGTCGGTAAGGATTACAATAATCACTCCCCAGTAGTACGCATTTTGAGGGAGTGACCGTCTACGTTTTTTCTTGTAGACATCAATCACTATGTCAGAGTCTTCAAAGTAAGAAGCTACTTCCCTAGTAAATTTGTCCTTGTTCTTAAGTTTGACGCGCCCACCCTTGGTTGATCCGAAATAGGTTAATTTTGCTTTTGATGCCATCGTTATAAGTATCTTGGTTTTTCAATCATAAATTTGCCCTCGTTTCCATAAAATCCGTAAGACTCATCCCAACTGCAGAAGGCTTTGCATTTATTGAAATTGATT
Source organism: uncultured Saprospiraceae bacterium (assembly GCA_937921775.1). GTDB lineage: Bacteria > Bacteroidota > Bacteroidia > Chitinophagales > Saprospiraceae > CALGLS01. The sequence goes on along the minus strand of CAKZUK010000075.1, from coordinate 11,219 downwards.
ATCGCTTGATGGTAGACGAATTGATAGTGTTCAATTAGTTCATCACTTAGTGGATTGACAGAAACACCGCCTGTGTCATCAATGGCAAGAATGGTATAGTTTTCCTCCCTGGGATTGTCAGTTAAGTACATTGCAGCCTGCAGACCCCAACCCATGTTAATAACTTGCTTTGCTACTTTGTCAGGTTCTGCGTTTGTGTCTTTGAGATCCCCTAGCAAAGTACTGCCAAACATATCAATTGCGCCTTTGTGCTTAATTCCTTCATATTCCCACTCGATAAATTTTTCGGTTTCTTCTATTCGTTCTAGTAGGTTATACGCTGCAGGATCATTGACAACCGCGTCTCTTTTTCTGCAGGCATCATCGTATTTATCTTTTTTGACAACTAAGCGACCTTTGACGGTTTTGACAAACTCGACATAAGGCCCAAGTTTTTCAAGCATTTCCTGCGCTTCACTTTTCCTTTTTTCTGGACCTAGATTTTTTTTACTGTACGCTAATTTATGTGCCTCAACTGCCGATAAGTTCTGCAGCATGTAAGCCACAAAATTCTCCATATTAGCAGACGTTGGTCCGACACATTCTTGGACAGCATACGCCTTATTAAATTCTTCGTCACCTTCTAGTATTAACTTATGAGAAACTAAGCCCCTGTTTAATGTGGGCCTGTCTACACGTGGTTTTAGTTTGTAGTCAATGAAATGTTTAGGCGACTTCATAAACGCCTTTAGTGAGGAGTACGATAGGTGAAAATTACCATCTTCGATATTGGTAATTAATTCCTGCTTTCGTTCGTCTATTGTTGGTATTGCTGCAGTCATTAGCTTGCTTTTTTGAGTGACAATTCTCTTCGCCTTGTAGATATTGCCTGAGTGAACAATGGATTTACTTTGAGTGAATTACTTGCGTTGTTATAGACTGCAGTGTATTCTTCTACAGAATTACATTCACTGATTTGCCTCTGGACTTCTGCGGTAAATTCCTGCTTCGTCTCTTCAATTTGCTTATCAAGGTCAACTTGCTTATTGTCTTCGTCATTCATTGCCTGATAAACATCCTCAAAGTGAATACGCATAGCCTTTTTGATAATCGTTTTTAAGCACATTTCCTTAAACCATTTTTTCCAAAAAGTATCAGTCCTTGCTATCTTCCTATGTTTGTCGATGTCTGCAGGAGACATGGTTGTTAAGAATTCCCCTCTTTTGTTTTTGACAACACAATACCCTCCTATAATGTCCGAGTCTTTTTGATTGAATGGATTTGCTATTGTGTGGACATAGTTTACTTTACCGCTCTCCTTGGATGTTGTGAATGTGTCGCCTTTGTAGACCAACTGCAGGTCGATAAGTGTCTCAGGGTATACTATCAGCATTTTGTTTTTGTAAGCGATGTAGTCATAGCTTAAGCCAGTTGATTGAATTGTTATGTGGCGACCATCTAAAACTAAACCTTCATTGTGAACCTTAATAAAATAATCGGATAGCATTTTTGCTGTGACGTAATGGAACCACTTATTTTTTAATTCCCCTTTCTTGTCTCCATATTTATTTTTGTCGGTCGCCGACTTTATGCAGTAGTTTACATAATTCTCAACATCTGCAGACTTATGTCCGCTTAGTAGTCGCTCCAGTTCTTTTACTTTTCCTTGTTCCATAATTTTTCTTATTTTTACGTGTTGTTAAATGTTATTTATATCCCTTGATCCTGCATTGGTTAAGGGATATTTTTATTTTTATTTCTTCCAAACATCAACAGCAACCTCATTCTTAAAGTCGCTATTTGATTGCTTCAGCTCGTTAAATTCCTTTCTTAATTCATAGACCATACTAAAAAGAAGTAGCACACCTATCACTAAGAATAAAATTAATGTTGATTTAATCGCCTCTCTCATAACATCCAATTTTTAGCTGAATTAAAGACTATAGCCAGTACCAGAAAAAGGTAGAAAGCAGCTATCCAATATTTGTTATCGTTGGTTATTTCGTTTTTCATATCGTTGTGCTTGAAAACAGTCCATCGGTTGGTGGATTGTATTTTGATTTGATTGGTTTGCTTAGTACGTTTGGATCAAATTGCGCTACGTGCTTATTAAATCGCTCCGTAGCGTCTCTATGGTAGTCTTTATCTAGTTCAATCCAAGTAAGGTCATAGCCTTTATTATAACAGGCAATAGCGATGCTTCCAGAGCCTCCATGAGTATCTAAAATCCTGTTTCCTTCTTTGGCGTAGTTGGTTAGTAACCATTCGTATAGGGCTACAGGTTTTTGAGTGGGGTGGATTCTGGCTTCGTCTGCATTTTGTGGCCTTAAGTAAAAAGTCTTTGCGACGGAGTCGAAAGATGCCCATGCGTACTCACATGAAGCAAAGGAGACTCCCTGTGGTTGTTTTTTGTCCCAAATTACAAAACACTTACTTTTGGGCAATTCGAAGTAATTTCCACCCCATATTACTTGATTCTTAGATACACGAAAAACCTCATTAAAGTAATCGGCATCTGGTACGGCAGAATCCCATTTTTTACCTTTACCTCCGTAATGTCCGAGCCTTCCTGACTTGTTAATATCAATTCCATAAGGAGGATCAACAATAGCCAAATCAAAATAATTATCTGGATAGGTTGCCATTAACTCCATGCAATCGCCTTGGAGCATTTTAATGTTGTGGGAACCGAACGACAAAAGCCCCTCCGAGTTAACGAACGAGCTGCTATCTTTATGACTATCAAGTGATGTGTGTATGTCCAAACCGTAAATGAGTTACGGCAAGCACAAGGGGTAACGCAAAGATACAAATTAATTTCAAATAATCAAATTTAACTTAACATAGTGCAAATTTGTTTATACATTTATATTTCATTAACTTGTAACCCCTCAGTAATATAAAGTAAACAAAATAGTTTCAAACCTTGCAAGTTGTCACCTTTTTGCTTATCTTTGAACCTCCAGACAAACAATACTCTCTCTATGAAGAACTTAAAACAAAACGAAGAACAAAAGCGGCTATTTGAGAAACTCCAATCAGCGCTAAATGAGATCAAGGGCAAACGACTAATCGCCCCTATTGCTATCGGTCAAAACTGACCTATGGTTATTTACTTCTTCTGCAAGCTCTATTGTTAACCTTGTCAGCTTTTTATTGTCCTCTATGACCATTTTTATTAAGGTACTTTGGAGGTCTGCCTGTTTCTCTAATCCATCTATTTTGGAATGCATCAACTCAAGGTCTTTTTTAAAAATGGTTATTTCTTCAATCGGTGCAGTACTTCGTTCTACTTCATGAGTAGTTGGTTTTGCTTTTTCTGCTTCTATGTAGGCAGTCAGTTCGTCAATATCTACATTAACGTCCTTGGGGATTGTCCTTTTGATGTTAGTTAGTTTATCTCTGTTTTGTTCCCACCAATGAGACGCCTCTATCAGGCTGGTCCAATGCCATCTATAGACATTGGTATTTGATCCGTTCCTAAAACGCTGCATTTTATTCTCATTAACGTACTCGCCTTTTGCGTTTGGGTTGTGCTCGTAATAAGCCTTCATTGCCCTGTTTACGTTGGCTAATGTAAATCCTTTTCTTTTAATAAAGTCCCCTACAAAGATTAAAATCTCTCTTTCGCTCAAGCCCTTTTCGAACGGCAACTCATTCATAATAAATTATTTATGTATTTGTTGATAGTCTAATGTAGTAAGTAAACGTAAAATACTTTAAAAATAATCTACAAAATGTTTGCGATTTACTTTAAAGTCCTTTACCTTTACGAATGTTAATACGATACAAAGATAGTTATTAGCTGTGTAATACACAAACACCGACTATCAGACATTAAAAGGAAAACGAAATGCCAAGACCAAGAACAGGAGATAGCGGAATGCAAGATATAAACCACGGAGTAGTTGACAAGTACATGGAAATGAAATGCAAGTCAATAGGACTCACGCGATTAAGTGACATCATGGATTTGATTTTTGATGATGCACTTCAAGCATACGGAAGCGAAGAGGCATTAAAGGCAAGGGTTTTCGAATTGAGACTAAGTAAACTCAAGCAATCAGCATAACAATTTAATTAATCAGGCAAGCACAAGGGGTTGTAATTGCCAATAAAAACTAAACAATGACATCAGCAGCAGTAGAAAAAATAATCAAAACCGTAACCATACAACGCGTATGGTACACAGGGGAGAGAATGATAGGCAGAATTTACAAGCCATGTTTCGCAACTATAATGGTAGACGGTGAAGGCCAATCTTACGCCTACTATGGGCAAGACCTCTATTACTCTGTCAAAAAGGCTTATAGCGATGCAAACAGATTTACTGAATGGTATCAAAACGCCACAGACGGGACCCAATTAGGGCGAATGGTTCAAAGTAGCTGCAAGGATTTAAACTTCGGTACTTCCTGCTTTGAGGGCTATGAGTTTGAAATTACAGCGAAACTTAGAAGAGTTGACGAATACAAGGGAAAGAAAACTATCATAATTAGCAAGCCTAAAATTAAAGTATCCCCACCAATTGAAACAAGTGATTTCGAAGTATGCACGGCGTTTGTTGAGCAGGAAGAAATTCAAGGTGTAATGGTTCAAGGTGTCAAAGTGAAATTATTTTACGAGATCGAGCAGGAAGAAAACGAACAATATGCTGTCGTTCGTTGCATCAAAACTAAAGGGAGAGTATTCGGTGTTGATCACTTCACGAATACCTTTTCCGAATACTTGACAATTATCGCTAACGAGCATTTTTCAAACAACTAAAAACTAACACCATGAATCTATCAAATATAAAAGTAACCAGCTACAGAGAAACTTACTATTACGGAGACAACGACCGAAAAATTCCATACCTGTATGTGACTGCTATGGATGACGATTACAGATACTGCTTCAAAGTAGACATTGCCTTTGGTGGCAAAAACGAAGAACTAAAGCAAGAACTTATCGACCGTTCGCCAAACATCAAAATTTCAATTACCGAGCGATTAACACACGAATCATCTAGGGAATACATGGACATGTTGAGTCTATCGCAAAAGCTCAAAGGTACTTTAAAAGATTTCCGCATCGAGGTTGACGGGCTATCCGTTCACAAAGAAGGTAGATTTTTCGTAGTGACATCATTGGAAAAATTCATTGCCAAATTCGACACCGAGTTAAAAGTAGAGGACTTCTTTTTTGTTAGATCAAAGTATTCCAAGCCCCCTACAATGCCAAAAGAAAACATCAACCTATCTGACGTCAAAATATCAATTAACTCGCATCAGGTAGCAGCGTAAAGAAGTTTTAGTTTAGTTAAAAAGCTATCAATTGCCTCGTTTCGACGGGGCGTTGGTAGTAGAAAGGGTTTCAAACGTGAAATCTAATAACATGGAGATCAGGGGTTGTGAATGTATGAAGTTTCAACAAAATCGATTAGTATTTTCAACTCCTGTTTTTTCTTTCTTGAAACAATGGTAGGATACAAAAGCAAGCGCAAACGTATCCTAATGCTAATGTAGTTCAATTGGTAAGAACGACTCGACGGAGATAGTGCAGGTTCGATTCCTGCCATTAGCGCGACCTGTGTAGTTCTTCCTCTTACAAGAATGATACGTGATTGATGTTGCAATCGAAGAGCGTTAAGGTGAAGTCTTGTAGTCGTAAAAATGGGTATCCAGAAAAATGCATCAAAGTACGGAGAGAGGTTTTTACTAAGAGTAACGACACGGCATAAGTCCCCGCCGCTATACTGAGTCTTCACTGACAGAAGAACGGGGCATTTTTTAGGACGGTTGGCTGAGTGGTCAAAGGCACGGGATTGCAAATCCTGACAACCATCGGTTCAAATCCGATACCGTCCTCACTGGCTATTTCAATTTTAATCTTTTGGAATGGCACAAATTAGAGGCCGTTGGACGTCTCTATTTTAACCTTGTAGCTCAATGGTAGAGCTGGCTGTTTTAATCGGTCAGGTTAGCGGTTCGGATCCGCTCAAGGTTACGAGATTGACAATTAATAAGGGAGTGCATGGTTTAGCCACCATCTAGGATAATGTACTCCCTTTATTTAGAACTACAGACAAACAAATGACACCATCACAGCGAATCTTTGCGGACTTGGTAGAAGTTATGAGGGAGGACTATCACAACCACGATGGAGATCCTAGAACCTACCATGACTTAATCGAAAGTAAGGCGGAGGAGCTGGACACAGAGGGCTTGACTTGTCTTAATATACTTGTAAATCAGTATTGCAGAATGTACCAGGAGAAATTGAGAATTGAAAATCTAACAACACAAATTGAAGAAAGAGCCAATGGCAACTCCTAACGTATTTAAATTGACTAAAGATTTTTACGCACTCGCATATTCTGAGGCGCACAAAATTAAGCCTATAGACCATGCGCTGTATTTCTGGATTGTCGAGCGAGCGAACCGGAGCGGATGGAAGAAAGTGATTGACATTCAATCTGAGTTGTCTATGGAGACATTAGGAGTAACGGATTGGAGAACCTATTCGAAATCACTTCTTAGGCTGGAGGAATTTAAATTAATTAAGTGGGTTTTTAGGAACAAAAATCAGTACACATGTAATAGGGTTGAGTTAGTTTTTGCTTCTACAAAAAATGCAGAAGCAAATGTCGAAGCGAATGTAAAAGCAAGTGCAGAAGCACATGTCGAAGCTAATGCCGAGGCACTACAGTCATATCTAAACCTTAAAACTAATAAACTAGAAAACCTTAAAACAAAAGAGAAAGAGATTAAATCTTTAAAAATTCAAAACTCAAAACTTGAAGCGAAAAACAAGAAACTGGAAAGAGAAAATCTAAAATTAAGAGAAGTGATAAAAGCAAGCGACATACCGACAGAAATAGAACTTCCATTTACTAGCCAAAAATTTATAAAAGCATGGAAGGATTGGAATGTATTTCGGGTTGCTCAAGGCAAAAAGTACAAAACGATAGGATCGCAGCAAGCAGCACTCACAGAACTTAAGAAAATGGGGCTTAATCAAGAATCGAAGTGCATAAGCATCCTAACTCACACGATGGGTAACGGATGGCAAGGATTCAGAGTACCAGAGAACGGAAGCAAGGTTTCAGAAACCGGAGCATTAAAAATTTCAGCACAACCAAATTAAAAACCATGAACCAACCAAGCAGAAGAACAGACGAAAGAGCGGTGCAAGGCTACGTAATTGACAAAGTGCCACCACAGGCGGTTGAATTAGAAATGGCGGTTCTTGGTGGTGTCCTGCTAGATTCTATGGCGATCAATATTGTCTACCAGAATTTAAACGAAAACGATTTTTATGTGGAGAAGCACAAGCTGATTTTTCAAGCATTTTCAGAATTGTATTCAACCGGGCTTCCAATTGACATGCTGACTACAGTTGAGCAGCTAATAAAAAACGGGAATCTTGAAAAGGTTGGAGGGCCGCACTACATTTCACAACTCACGAATACAGTTGCAAGTACGGCAAACATTGAATTTCATTCAAGGATTATCAAGCAAAAAGCAGTCAAACGCCATGTGATAAAATTGAGCTATCAAGCAATTGCAGAAGCCTATGACGACACATCCGACCACTCCGATCTAATCGACAACATCGACCTATCTACCCAGCAAATACGGGCAGAATTAGAAAACGGCGGAACTTCGGATAAGGCCGCAATCGCAAACGCCGTGACCAAGGAAATTGAAAATACAAGATTAACCGGGATAGCAGGGGAACAACTTTTTGGGATACCGGAACTTGACAAACTCCTAAACGGTGCATCTCCAGGAGATATGATAATTGTTGCAGGTCGTCCGGGAATGGGTAAGTCGATGTTGATGAACACGGTTGTAAATCATGCGGGAGTGAACCTAGGAAAAAAGGTTTTGTACTGGGGACTGGAAATGACCAATGAAAAGAATTTTAAGCGATTAATTTCAGCAACCGGGAGCCTTGACTTTGAAGCAATAAACACCGGGAAAATAAACACAGGTTCGGCGCAATATGAAAACGCTATAAACCAGATAGTAAACTCAAATATTGAATTTGTTGATAAAGTTGGGGTTAATATCATGGACATCAAAAGCAAGGGTGTTTCCATGAAGGTCAACAGTGGACTAGACTGCATTATCATTGATTGGGGAGGGTTATTAGATCACCTTAAAAATTCCAACGGAAGCAGCACCAATGACAGAATTTCGGCCACCTCTCAAATGGTAAAAAAGATGGCTAAAGAGTTAGGAGTCCCCGTGTTTTTTGTTTGGCAATTAAGTAGAGAAGTCGAAAAAAGAGCGGACAAAATGCCAATACTTTCAGATTTGCGCGACTCAGGATCATTGGAACAAGACGCAGACAAGATCGTTTTTATAGTTCGCCATTCCTACTACAGAATTGAAGTGATAGACCTAGGAGACGGCGAGGGAGAAGTTAGCACCGCAGGAATGGGGCTTGCTATTGTAGCAAAAAACAGAGACGGGAACGTTGGCCGGGTAAAACTAAAATTCAAACCGCATTACGCAAAATACGACAGGTGGGAGGATGAAGACTTTGCCCAGGATATTACACCAATTGATAACATGGTAGAAGCATCAGCAAGGCCGGAAAACCTAGACGACGCACCATTTTAAAACCTAACCAAATGAAAGAAGTAAAAAGCACAGACCTGATCGACTACGGACCGTTTGCAAAAGACTCTGATTTAATAATCCACACAAGCGGACCACATCCAACCGAAAGAGGGCAAGCATTCAAGAATAAAAACCTACAGCGATTCAATCTAAGAGTTGCAGGATTTAAGGTCAACAGGATTGAGTCACCAAAAAACAACTACTCCGAAGGGATGAAATTCATTGTTGATCAACTTGGAAACCATCATAAAATCAGAAACACAATTCAGATATGACAGACACAGAAAAAGCATTAATCCTTGACAAGATAAATTCCACTAAGCGATTAATTAGCACGCTCCAAAGATCAATAGATGGAACAGGATCAGGAAAACCGGATAAATACCCAGCAGGGCAAAAGGCAAAGGACAAGGAGCAGAAAAAGATACTAGAAACCAAATTAATTGAACTCGAAAATAAAATCAAATGAGCGTAAATAAAGTAATACAAATCGGCAACGTTGGGCAAGATCCAGAAGTCAAAGTTTTGGAGAACGGAAGCACGGTTGCAAAATTCACCCTAGCCACTACTAAAAGCTGGAAAAACAAACAGGGGGAATGGCAGGACGACACCCAATGGCACACGGTTATAACATGGAGACAACTTGCAGAACGGGTAGGGAAGCATATCAAAAAAGGGATGCAAGTCTATGTTGAAGGCGAATTGACCTATCGAAAATGGCACAAAGAAGGTGAGGAGACAGCTAGACAGTATGCGGAGATAGTTGCATTTAATGTTAGGAAACTTACACAGACAGAAAAGAGCGAAGAGGCTGGAATTAATAAGCCAGTAAACACTACAGCAAAGATTGAAAATACAACTACAGCAAAGGGCAGTGCAGGCCCAGGAGAACCAAGCGACGATTTGCCGTTTTAAAAAACAACAGAAATGAAAGTATTAAATCTACATGCAGGACTAGGGGGCAACCGAAAAAAATGGGAAGGTGTTGAGGTTACGGCGGTTGAGCTGGATCCGAAAATCGCAAAAGTGTACCAAAAAAATAATCCTTTTGACGAAGTGATTATTGGAGATGCGATGCAATACCTGAAGGAGCACCGTAACGAGTTTGATTTTATTTGGGCTTCGCCACCTTGTCAAAAGCATTCACGAATGATGAAGGCCACAAGACACGATGTTGCTGATTACTTTGACCTACAGCTATACCAGATAATAATTTTCCTCGATAACTTCTATAAGTGTAAATGGGTGGTGGAGAATGTAAAACCTTACTACAAGCCATTAATTAAGCCTACTTGCGTAATGGGGCGGCATTTGTTTTGGAGCAACTTTAACATATCTCCAATATCTGTGCCATCGCCTAAAGGATTTATTACATCAGGAACAGTAAGTGATTCGCAAAAACTAAAAGATTGGTTAGGCATACAGTACGAGGGAAATATTTACTACGGAGAAAATCACTGCCCTGGTCAAGTTCTTAGGAATTGCGTTCACCCTGACGTCGGGTTGCACATCTTCAATGAGAGTAAAAAGAAAGATCCGGTCCAATTGAATTTACTTGAATTGCTTCAAACTACAGCAGAATAATTGAGACTTAAGTTATTAAAATCTACTACTGACCAACATTTAAACACAACATTTTTTAATAACATTTAACATTTAACAACATGAAAAAGGCTACAACGAACAACTACGACAAGATTAGAAACCAAATCTCCAAAATGGAAAGAGCTGGTTTCAAGATCAAAACGATCATCTTAACACTACACGCAAAGGGCCACAGTTGCCCACAGATTGAACCACATTTTCCACATTCAGACATAAGTGGAATAATTGGAAACTACATTGATAGTTTGGTTTACAAGTTCAGATACGAAGCAAGTAAAACCATCTACATTGAAATGTTTGATAGACTTACTCCGGTTATCCAGATGAAGCAAATGACAATTTTCAAACAAGCAGCTTAACCCCAAACCCAAACCCAACATTCGGAATTTATTAAATCTAGGCTACTTGGAATTAGCCTAAAAAATCAAAAATCAAATGCCAAAATTCAAAGTACAAATATTCAAAACGGAGATCATTGAAATAGAAGCCAGTTCTGAATTTGCAGTTGAAGAAAAAATATCTAGGGAAAGACCGGAATTTAATGGATATACTCTTGAGTCAATAGAGGAAATGAAAAGCCCATTAACGATAGCAGCGGAGGAGTTTGCAAGTGCTTACGGAGACGAGAACACCCGCGACTGGATAACAGCAAAGCAGGCTTATTTTGCCGGAGCATCTATTGAGAGGACACAACCAACCAAAAGCGACCTACCAAAAAGAGGTGTTCACAAATGGGAAACCTACATGTTTAATCTACTTGAAGCGATGGGAGGAACAGCGAAAAAGATTGACATGCTGCGAGCGGTTATTTCAGTCAACCACGACAATTCAACTTGCAAGGATGTAAGAAGATTGGCCGTGACAGGAGTCAACAACGGATTGGGTAAAAATTTGGAATCTGGTAAAATCTCCAAACCTGATGGAAGGTCAAATATGGATACAGTTTACACCTTAATTTCAAAGAACTAAAAACCTTCACAAATATACTAAAAATCAGCCGTTTATCTTACTTTTTTAGGTTGA
>CAKZUK010000074.1 GCA_937921775.1 uncultured Saprospiraceae bacterium | reverse complement strand
CTGTCCTTCTGATTTGATGATACCTGCGATATAGCTGTGTAATTCTTCTTTGAAAGATTTGTCTATTATAGCATTTCTGTATTTTACAGCAAAGACGGTTTGGATGTAGATTTTTGAATAGGTATTCGACATAGTAGTTTGTATTGGAGTGTGATTGTTATTAAAAAAAGTATTTGTAGAATATACATTGATGAGGGCTGAGTTTAAAGATAATAATATTCTGTCGCAGCTACACAGCTTGAGTTGAGCTGAGGTACCTTACGTAGTATTGAGCAAGCCCCTTGGCTTGCAAAGTTGCGTAGCTGTGGCAGAAGGGCTGTTTCAATGAAGCAAAAAAGGAAAGTGACTAGTAGTTTTTTATCTAACAAGTAAAACATCTCCAGTAAAAACTTTCTCCGAACGATCAATGAAAAGGATTTTTACCACATAAAGAAAAACATTAGAATTGTTTTTTCGATTTTTATAAACTCCATCCCATCGGGCAGTCGGGTCACCAGGAAGGAAATTCTCTTTTTGAAAGATCTTTGCTCCCCAGCGATTATAGATCGTTAAAGAGCTTATTTCCTTCACATCTTTTCCAACATAAATTTCAAAAAAGTCATTAATTTGATCTCCGTTTGGGCTAAAGGCATTTGGGATGAAAACCTCATAATCCTTTTCAATAAAAATACTTACTGTATCAATAGAAATGCAACCATTTTCGTCTTCAACTAAGATTTGGTAACTAATGTTTTCTATACTAGAACTAATTGGATTTTCGCAAGTGGAACAGTTAAGATCTGTAGCAGGAAGCCATTGGATTTGAAAGGAATTGTCAGCTGTAATTGTAGCATTAATTTCCTGTTGACAACCCAATGGTATTCTAATTTCTGACTCTAAAGATATATTTATTGGGCTTGGTTGTTCAATGACGATGGAAAATTCAGTAAGGCAATTATTGGCGTCCTCAATCAGGAGATTGTAATTGCCACCACTTATGTTTTCAATAATATTATTATAAATCAATTCCTCATCAAAGGTGATTAGATAGTCGGGACTACCTCCTGATATGTCTAATGTAAGTTGTCCATCTGGAACGTCAAAGCAAGAAGGTTCGAAATAAGAATATTCTAAGTGCAAAGCGGATGATTCCTCTAAGTCAATTGTTGTTTCAGCTTCACATCCTTTCGCATCAATAATCGTTATAGCATAAATTCCAGCCCTAAGCTTATCGATCATTGGATTGGTCGAACCAGTATTCCAGTAGTATTGATATGGTGGAATACCTGCAGATGGAATCGCTGTTAAAACTCCATTATCATCACCAACACAGAGGGGAGTGGTAATTTCAAAATTGATAGTTGCTGGTGAGAAGAAACTAGCAACAAAACAAATCGAAGAATCGCATCCTAAATAATTGGTGTAAATGTCGCAAATAGAAGTATCTCTGGTTATTGGAAATCCCAAATAATAAATCGTATCACCGGGACAAATTGTATCTATGCGAGTCTCAAAATAGCTGGTATCAATGCTCTCTACATTTATGTAAATTGAAGAGTCACAACCATCAAAAGCTATATAGTTTAACTCAAACTGAGATCCTGCAGGAATGCTAAGGCCATTATAGACAAATGATTCGTTGGCACAAATAGTTGTATCAACTTGCAAAAAAGATGCTTCTAAAACGATTACGGTGAACGTATCAATAAAGTCTTCTTGTATTGTACTAAATACAATGTCATCCATTGCAAAATCATTTCCATCTTCATCGATACTCAAGGTGCCAACACAAATCAGAGCTGTTGTATTATTCCCAGAATACCATTCACTAGTATACTCTTCCCAAATACAAAGCTGAGCGCCGACTTGCATTTCTGGGCTTAACGGAATGCCATTGATAGAAAACTCTAAGAGGGGAGGGTTTTGCCAAAATATATTAGTAATCCATGCAGAGAAGGAATATGTTTGGTCTTGTTCTACTCCCACTTGTTGACACCAAGCATTAAGATCTGGTGTGACAGCCCCGTCAACAATAAGCATTAGATCATCATTACTTGGACTGTGATCAGCGCAGTCACCAAACCAACTGTTGAACTGTGTAGGATTTGAAAATACACCGAAATGCTGTTGTAAGGTAGTAGACTGTGAAGTGTAAAAATAGTCGCTTAGAATTCCTGTGATTCCTTGACTAAAATCCCAATTGTTAATCAGGTTAACATTTGGAGCAACTCCAACTTCTACTATGTAAGTAGTCGTCTCTAAAGGGCTCACAATCGGATTGAAAATAGTATCGTTATTTATGGTTTGATTTGGAATCCAATGATAGTTTTCTTGATTCGGTGTAGTTTGTAGTTGTACAGATTCTCCTGCGCAAACGTAAAGTGTATCTGAATATCCAAATACCTTTACATGAGCGCAAAGCAAGAAAATCAAAACGACAAACGAAATGATTGTTTTATTAGAGAGAGTATCCATTAGCTTTATTTGAAACTTACTCTTAAATATACTGTAATTATCCTGTTAAAGGGGCATCTCCTCACTTTTTAACACCCACAACATCACTCCACCACCAACTTCCCTGTCCGAATAAACGTCTCTCCCTCCAAACTGTAAAAATACAAGCCACTAGTCAAATCCGGAATTTGTATCTCAGTGACAGACTCTGTCAGTAAGACATCCTTCACCAACTTGCCACTTCCCGAAAATACCTTTAATCGAAGCGACTCCTCATTGCTTTGCTCAATCTGTATACTACCAGATCGTGCCACTGGATTCGGATATATTTTGGCGGAAGCCAAGTCAATCTCATCGGTAGCCACCATGCCGTCGTCAATGATGTCACTATCTAAACTGTTGGAAGTAATGAAAAACTGACTAAAGGACTCAACAGCACAATTACTCTCAAACGAAATGTAATCCGTATTAGCAATCGAAGCATTGCAGAATTCTGACCAGTCCGAAAGGAATCCGTTTTGCTCGCGAACATGCAAGTTGGCTTTGCTAGGATCATTAATGATATCATTAGAAATGTCTCCAATAAATGGAGTAAACTGTAAAGCAGTAAGTGGCGAAAATGGAGTCGTTCCATAATTATTGACGATCCAGTAGTTGCCAATATTAGGATTATCATTAGGTAACTCATTGGGCAAAAGATGGATGCGAGAGACAACAACTTCGTCATCAGGGTAGAGACCAGTATCAGGGAACCCAAGGTCTAGCCCAGTACCTGCAAAGTTATAATTCCCACCAGCATCTACAAGCATTCGCATAACCGTACCACCACCAAGAGGAGCGGAAGAGTTGCTGCGAGTAGCGCCACCGTTTAGCTTGGCATGACTGGTACCTGCTCTGTCGAGAATGCTGCCTTCCAATTCATTGAACTGATAATAAGCGACCATGTCTGGATCGTCTAATTGCTCATCCGTTCTGGTGAGGTGACGAATTTCGCGAATCTCATCTTGCGATAATGCTCGATTCCATAAACAAACTTCATCAATCTGGCCCACGTAATTTCTGCCAGCCCAGCCTTGATAGCTTCCCATGAAAAGAGAGCTCATGCTCACCGGATCAATATTGATGTTGTGAACGGAAGGTACACCATTGGCATAAACAGTTACGCTAGTTGGACTTGCCACTAAAGCAACATATGTCCACTCTCCCGATGGTGCAAAAAGGCCACTATTCCACCACCATTGTCCGCCGGGCCAGTGGTAGCCCAGTTCGTTATTTTCTTTAAAATTGATACCGGCAGCAGCACCATTATTCATTACGATTCCGGTGTAAATATCTTGTGTGCCATTTGGTTTGACCCAAGCTGTCATCGTAAACGAATTGGTTGTCAATCCCAAATCAGGACTGCTGGCATAATCGCCACCCGCTGTACAAAAAAGTGCCAATCCTGGGATGGTATCTGGTTCGCAATTATTGAAAACGCTAATCATGTCGTCCACCGTTTTGGTAGAGCTATTTCCGCCAGCATCAGTAACAGTGAGTCCGACTTGATAAGTACCTACATTTGCAAAAACAACACGCGGATTTCGATCGGTCAAGCTACTCACATAAGTTGGTGTAGGAGTGAAGGTCCATTCCCAAGCCGCATCCTGATGATTGAGAATAGAGTAGCAATCAAATTGAACAGTATCACGACTACAGTAGATTTTATCGGTTTGTGTCATCGGTTGTGCAATTGGGCGAGAGGCTGTAGCAAGACTGGTTTCGTAAATACCACGTCCTCTGGTTGCCAATCGAATTTTGCCATCTCGATAAAAAGGTTCCATTTGCAAAGGACGAACTAAGAAGGGTAGGCCATCCGAATAATCAAGCCAGTCATTGGTCATTTGATCCCAATGGAAAAGGCCTTTGTCTGTAACAATATATACTACTTGATCAGTACCTCCTTGATATTTTACATCGTATAAAACATGATTGGAGATTGTTCCGCTTGATTTATTGAGCCAAGTATCGCCACCATTTTCAGTGTTGTAAACAACTTGTCCAGCATTTCCTTGCACAGAGATGACCCAAAGTTCGTCTGCATTTTCTGGATTGATGCTGATTTCTAAACGCCAAGTTTCGCCTGTCGGTAAATTGGAAGTGGCTGTCCAAGTCGAACCTCCATCATCTGAGCGATAAAGTTCGCAGTCATCCCAATAAGAGGTGCCTGCTTGAAAAACGCAATACATGATATCAGGATTCGCTCGTGAAATTTCAATTTCTAAAACGCGTCCTGCTACAGGGAACTGATACATTAAATCAAAGGTGCCTCCTTCATTGGTCGACTTCCAAATATTGTTGTCCTTACCCAAATAAATATGCTCTGCATACAGCGGATGAAAAACGACTTCGCTTGAATAGGAAACTGAATAAGTTTCATTTGGATAAAGTGAAAGTTGACTAAGGTTACTAACCACTCCGTCAATATTTAGTGGTAATACTTTTGTTGAAATATCTGAAAAATAAGCTTTTCGTTCTTTGAGTGGATTGACATACCCTGTACCTGCTTCTGCTCCTCCAAGTCGCAATGAGTTACCAATTCCGTAACTTTGATAGTAGCCAGAATTTCCATTGTGGTAACGACCACCGACGAGTACATCCTGATTCCATCCCTGACCAAATCCCCAAAAGTTGGAACCGTAAATGCCATACTTTCTAGATTCGTGTGTGGTGAGTTCATCATTGGAATAATTGATACCGCCATCAGTGCAAACCCATATGTCATCACCTAAAACGTGTAAGTCTTGTACGTCAGGGTGAATCCAGCCAATGTCATTTGGACCGGTAGAGTAACCGCCGATTCGTTCCCAGTTTTGACCGCCGTTTGTTGATTGAGAAAGAGATAGGCAACCTACCCAAAGTTTGTTGGGGTCGAGATGTGAAACGGCAATCCCAAAGTTGTAAAAGCCCTGATGAAATCCAGTTCCATTTGGATTTATGGATGCGAGATTTGGATGTGTATTCGTATTGTAAGGGCCACCATCTGGAAGACTTGGGTTGAGCCAAGACTCTGCAGCATCTTCACTTTTGTAAACGCCGATCCAGCCATTATCATCGGCTTTACTTTGACCGATGAGTGCCACGTAAACCAAATTCGGTGCAGCTGGCGTGAGGCCAATGCGGGCGCCTATGTCGTCTGCTTCAGCAGTATTGCTTGGTGTGTACCAGCCATTTTCTTTGATGTTCCAAGTTGCGCCATCGTCGTCTGATTTGAAAAATTCGCATCGGTTGGCACTGCTATTATTTTTGAGGAGATATACGATATTAGGTGTTGTAGGATGTATTTTTATATCCCAAGATTTGCCGTTATGGATGATGTTCCAGTTGGTGCCACCGTCGGTTGTTTGGTATAATCCATTTTCACCTGCGAGGTATACGATGTCTGGATTGTTGGGATGAATTTCTAATTGATAGGCACCACTGTTGATGTCGTAAAGATTTTGCCATGTAGCTCCGCCATCTGTTGTTTTGTAGATGATTTCGTTAGAGACAAGGTAGACGATATCGCTATTACTTGGTGCAATTTTTATATCCCAAACGGTTACAATTGCTTCGTCAAAAGAAGTGAATTCCCAGTTGAGTCCTTTATCATTTGATTTGAAAACTCCTCCTGATTCTGTACCAGCAAAAAGGATATCAGGATTAGAAACAGATTGGTCGAAGCAATAGATATTTGCTTGCCAAGATACAGGGAAGTGACCTTGCTGGATGTCGTTGTAAGTTTCGAAAGGACCGATGTTGATCCAAGGAGTTTGGGTGAGACTATTGGTTTGAGAACCAGACTTAGTATCTATTTCTTTTGGGCGAATCAAACCTTCCTGATCGACATGGAAGTGGATATTGTTTTGCCAATGTTTATAGTTTTGAGTATGGATATTTTTCTCAAAAGGATTTGATTGATAAAATTGCTCATATTCAAATTCTACTTCTCTGGCATTGGGATCTTCGCTGTACATTTTTACAGCCCAATCAGGTGTTTCGGATGTAATGGTAGGAATAGTTTTGAAGTAGTAGTCTTTGTTTTGGCTATAGCCTAAAACAGAATAGCAAATTAGAGCTAGGACTAGGAGGGTGTTCTTTAAATTCATTATGGATGAAACTTGGTGAATAGTTGGTTTAACCAAAGTTACGAATAAAAAGGAAATATTAGTTGAGAGTTTGCCGCTGGAATTTAGCCCGATATAAATTCGTTTCAAAAAACTAGCTAACAAATTTATAGCCAACCCCTCGAACCGATTGAAAGAAAACCGGACTGCTCTGATCTTCTTCAAAATATTTTCTAAAAGATAAAATGAAATTATCAATGGTACGAGTCGATGGATAAACATCGTAGCCCCAGACAGATTGTAGAATTTGCTGACGCGAGACGACTTCGTTTTTGCGATCAATCAAAAGCTTGAGGAGTAGTGCTTCTTTTTTTGTGAGATTGATGGTTCCTTTTTGGCACTTAGCCTCATAGGTGAGGAAGTTTATTTCATTATCACCAAAGGAGTATAGTTCAGGACCGGTTTCTGTTGTTTTGGCAGAACGTTTTAGGAGCTTTTGTACACGAAGTAAAAGCTCTTCAAGGTTGAATGGTTTGGTCAAATAATCATCAGCTCCTTTTTTCAATCCGGCGACACGATCAGCGGGAGTATCTTTAGCAGTAAGGAAGATAATTGGAATTTCCATGTTAGTCAGCCTGACCTGCTCACAGATTTGAAATCCATTAATCTCTGGTAACATCACATCCAAAATTAACAAGTCAAAGTGCTGGCCTTTAAACTTTTGGATGGCATCACGACCATTGTCAGTTGACACCACTTCATAGTCTTCCATTTCAAGGTTGAGCTTGACAACGGTGCGGATATTTTCTTCGTCCTCTACTAGTAATATTCTCATGATGTGTTGAGTTTTAATTTTGTGATTTACTCTTTAACATATTTTGGAATCATATAGTTGTATAGAACACAGCGTTCATTTTAAAAAATTAAGTGCTGTGATCTAGTTTGTCTATATGGTTAAACTGCGATAGAAGAAATCAAGTAACTATCATTCTTTAAACAGCTTCAGTACTATTTTTTTTGGTTCTTTGACAAATTCCGTGGTAGAACCCAATGATAAAATAAAATCAACGTTTCTCTTGGTCACTTTTGCTTTCATTTTAACATTGGCCACGGAATTTGTCAAAGAACGTTTTTTTGTAAAACGCTAAGCAGTCAGCAAAATAATAAACTTTGTCCCCTGCGGATTATTATCATTGACCGTAATCTTTCCTTTATGGGCTTTAATGATCTGATCTACAATGTATAAGCCCAGTCCCGTGCCTTTTGTTTTACGAGTGTCTTCACTTCCTATTCGATAAAACTGATTGAAGACCTTTTTTCTTTCATCTTTTGGAATGCCATAACCATGGTCAGCAAAAGCGATTTCAATATTTTTATTGCTTTGTTTGAGTTTGATATCAATATTTGCTGGAGCGGGAGAGTATTTGACGGCATTCTCAATTAGGTTAATTGCAACACTAGTCCAGCCAAAATGGTCGCCATTTATGTTTGCTTTTTCCATTTCTGAATCGAAAGATATGTTGGCATCAGGAAATTTTGCTTGCATATTTTCGACTACTTCCTTGATGACTGTGTTGAGATCTAGTGGTTCCAAAACAGCTTGGTATGCTTCTTCAACTCTAGCTGCGAGTAGCAGATTGTTGACCAAACTATTGAGTCGTTCTGATTCCTTGAGGGCACCTTTGGTGAGCGGTTCACTTTGTTCTCTATTGAGATTTCTTTTCAGGAAGGTTTCTAAAACGAGTTTGATGGAAGCGATTGGAGATTTTAATTCGTGGGTAATGGATAATAAGAAATTGCGACGATTCTCAGCGGTTTTCATTTCACGATGATAAGCTCTATTAATTAGGTAAATACCAATGACCAAACTGAGTACAAAAACACTGGCTTCTCCGAAGATCATCCATTCTTGTTTCT
Organism: uncultured Saprospiraceae bacterium; assembly: GCA_937921775.1. GTDB lineage: Bacteria > Bacteroidota > Bacteroidia > Chitinophagales > Saprospiraceae > CALGLS01. The sequence goes on along the minus strand of CAKZUK010000074.1, from coordinate 8,280 downwards.
TGTATTTATTCTTTAGGGTTTGAAACGCTTCAGAATTGACGAAATCTTCATTGGTTTTGACCTCTTGCTTTGCAGTCATTACAATTCGGAGCAATTCCGATTTTGCCATAAAGGCATCTTCATTTTTCTTGAACAACAACACAGACCACCAGGCAAAAGCGATGAGCATATACGCAATTACCATGTAGGAGAGTAGCCGGAGGTGGAGGTCCTTCATTTATTTAAAATTTCAGTTGGAACAAGGTCAGTTTTAGTTTTTATTTGCTAGCGCGTTATTCTAATTTTTACCTGTTTCATAGCGAGGCAGATTCTAATTTTTCTCTTTTCTAAGTCATCGCAATGTCTAGGCATTCACAGATAATACGAGCAGCTTCTGCCAAATCAGCTTCTGTATGCGCTGCAGAGACGAAGCCAACTTCGTAGCCTGATGGTCCAAGATAAACACCTCGTTGCAATAGCTCATGATGCAAAACTTTAAATTTTTCCATACCAGCGCTGTCGATTTGATCCGCTCGGGTGATGCGTTCAGTTACAAAAGAAAGCCAAAAGATAGATCCGATTTGCTGCATGCGGAAGGGGTATTCTTTTTCCATAGCGTAGCTTTCAACGATGTGCACAAACTTTTTGGTTTTAGCATCCATGTTTTCATAAAAGCCTTCTTCCAATAATTGTTGGGTAGCAGCATATCCTGCTGCCATTGCCACAGGGTTGGCAGATAAAGTACCGGCTTGATAAACTGGACCTTCTGGCGCTACATGCGCCATAATTTCTGCGGAAGCACCATAGGCACCTACTGGCATACCACCACCAATTATCTTTCCATAAGTAGAAATGTCTGGGTGGATATTGTAATAACCTGCAGCGCCTTCGAAACCAACTCTGAATCCAGAGATTACCTCGTCAAAAATTAATAGAACATTGTGTTCGGTACATTTCTCACGTAGGTATTCCAGAAAACATTTGTCTTGTAAGAGTAGACCATTATTCGCTGGTACAGGCTCGATGATTACACAGGCCGTTTCAGCAGCATGCGCTTTTAGCACCTGCTCTAAAGCCTCTTTATCGTTGAGAGGAATGACCAGTGTTTCTTTAATGAAAGAATCCGGAATACCAGCCGAGGTACTTTCTCCAAAAGTGGCTAAACCGGAACCTGCACGAACTAACAAAGAATCAACGTGGCCGTGATAGCAGCCTTCAAATTTGATGACTTTATTTTTACCAGTTACACCTCTCGCTAATCGGATGGCTGACATCACTGCTTCTGTTCCTGAACTTACGAAGCGAATTTTATCTATGAATCGATTGTTGTCGAGAATAAGTTTTCCTAATTCATTTCCCAATCGGGTTGGCGCACCAAAGGAAGTTCCGTTTCGAACGGTTTCGATTACTTTTTCTCGAATCTGATCATTATCGTGACCCAAGATGAGTGGTCCCCAAGAGCAACAGAAGTCAATGTATTCATTGTTGTCTTCATCTGTAAATCGAGCACCTTTTCCTTTTTTGATAAAAAGAGGTGGACCACTTACTGATTTGAATGCACGCACGGGAGAATTTACTCCTCCAGGGAAATATTGTTTGGCTTCCTCATATAATTCTGCGGAAGTAGATCGTTTGATTGTATTTACCAATTCCATGAGGGCAAAGGTAGCATAAATCAAAGTCAAAATTCGTTTTGAAGGGGAAGTTTTACATAGAAATGAGAGAAGCTGGAGGTGGGGAGTTGAAAGCTTGGAAGTTGGAAGCTTACTCGACCGCGGAGACTATCTGGTGCTAGACAGGTGAAAGGTTGGGACTTGGAAGCTCAGTCAAGCGAGGAGCTAGGCATTTAGCGGGAAACCTCGGACTTCTCAGCACCAAGTTCCAAGCAGCCATATTTGAGCATCTCATTCAAAGAGTCTATTCTACTAAATTAATCACAGGGTCTCCCAACACTTTAGCAAAAAAAACGTAGCAATACCTATGACACGCTTAACAGAAAATAAAGTACAATCCTACGCTATGGCATTTCTGCAAAAGAAATATAGGTCAAAGGCTAAAGCAAAGAATTTATTTGCGAAGGAGGAGGTGCGTACACGAAAAGAATTTGGAGGCAAACGAGCAGACGGTTTATTAGCTTACGAACACTGGTGGTGGGGAATTTGTGTAGTGTCTATGGAAGCAAAGTCACATAAAACACTTCCGGCGATACAAGCTCGGTTGGATTTTTATAAGCTCCTTTGGAATTCCTTAAAAGCAGGATTGCTGTTATGCATTGCGAGTGGGGCCATTTTTGCGATTTACAGAATGGATGATCAGCTTTTTCAATTTTTGTTGCCTTTGAATGCTTTTGTGTTGGGAGCTTTGGGCTATGGTTTGTTGACACTCAATAGCTATCGCAATATGACCTTGAAAGTAGTGGAGCAAGTCATGCAATATCCTGCGAATGAAAAGTGGTTGGCTTTTTCAAAAGATAGTCTGGATGATTTACATAAAAAGGAACGCAAAGCTTTGAAGAAAATTTGCAAATATGAAGGGGTAGGAGTCTTGATTATTCACTCTTCTGGTAAAGCAGATACTTGGGTTAAAGCTGTAGCTAAACGCAAATGGTTTGGAAATTATTTATCTTATTATAGTTTGGAGAAGCGAATTTTGAACTTGCTTAGTTAGCTAAAAAATAAGTCCTATCTGGAAAATCCAATGTTGTCTAATTCTTACTCCCGTGTCAAATGGGGTCGATTTGTATTTGTTGAAAGCTTGGCTACGGAAGCCGAGTTCAATAAGTAAATTCAAGTCTTTTTTTGTCGCAATGTGAATTCCTCCTCCTGCTTGCATCATAGTACCTCCTTCTTTTATTGTATTATTACCGCCAGAAAATTGATTAAATGCAAATCCGTAACCATAATCAAAAGAGATAAATGTAGAGACAGGTCTTCGCTTGAAATATTTTCGGAAGTCAACAAAAATAGGAAAGAAAGATTTGTTGTAAACGTCAAAGTTCATACCTAGTCCAAGCGCAAAGCCTCGTTCAAACATATATCCATTAATGACTGTGAAGGTGGGTCTAAATTTGGAGTCTTCTTCAAAATTATTTGAATTTCGGTCAGGAACGAGACCTAATTGGAAAATGATAAAAGAGCCAGCTTTACGATAGCTTGTACCGTTGGGAAGATCGTCGAAATCATCGTAATTAGAGAGTTCAGGGAAGGGTGCCTTAAACTTGACAAGATCCACGATATCTTTTGTTGGCACTGTTACCATTGAATCGTTTGATAATTCTAGTTCAATGAAGTCTTTCTCTTCCTCTATTAGCACACCTCTTAAAACGGTTCCGTCTTTTAAATGTATTTTATAAGGCTTAAAGGTTTCAAGATAAGTCTCGAAGTCTACTTGAGCATCTAAGGTGATGCTCCAGAGGGATAGGAGAGTTATAGTTATTGCTTTATACATAAATTGGCTTGATTGATCATTAGAAGATAAGTCCGATTTGAAATATCCAATGTTCAAAAATACTTATTCCAAAGGAAGGTGGAAACGACTCTTTCTTTTTGTGAGCTTGACTACGGAAGCCTACTTCAAGTAATACGTTCATGTTTTTTTTTGTAGCAATAGTAAGTCCTCCTCCTCCCTGTAGCATAGTTCCTCCTTTTTGTATTTCATTATTATTGCCAGCAAATTGACTAAAGGCAAAACCATAACCAATATCTCCAGAGACAAACAGAGAAACGGGTCTTCTAGTAAAGTATTTTCGGAAGTCAATAAAAACGGGAAAAAAATGCTTGTGATACACATCAAAGTTGACGCCTAGTCCAATAGCAAAGCCTTGCTTGAATTTGTAACCGTTAATTAATGTGAAGGTAGGTTTTAGTGTTGGATCTTTATCTATGTTTTCTATATTATCAGGAATGAGACCGATTTGCATGATGATATAAGAACCGGTGATTCGATAGCTTGTCCCATTCGGAAAATCATTGTGATGATTGTAATCATAAATTTTCGGAAAAGGAGTTTTGAATTTGACAATGTCTGCGATGTTTTGTGTCAAAATTTTCACAGTTGATCCATCTAGCAGCCCCAATTCAATAAAATCTTCTTCCTCCCTAAGTAAATCACCTCTTAATACGCTGTTGTCATTCAGATAAACTTTATATGGATGATGGATTTCTAAATAGAGATTGTCGTCTTCTTGAGCATTTGAAATAATACTGCAAAGGCAAAGGAAGGTTATAGTTATAGCTTTATACATAAATTTGACTAAATGTTGTTGTCAAATTTAAAAAAGAAATCCCATATTTAGTGTTAAGCGCTTATAAATAATTTCATCCGTGAACTCACTCCAGGTATTTTTTCTCTTTGCAAATTGAAAACGATAACCTATTCCCATAAGGAAACTATAATTTTGTTTTCCTGCAAAACGGAGTCCCAAACCAGGGTTAATCATCATGCCCCCTTTGTAAGGATTGTCATCTTTGTTTTTCTTAAATTGATCAAAGGCGAAGGAATATCCCGCATCAACGGAGTAGAATAAGCTAGTTGCTCTATGCAAAATATAACCTCTGAAATCAAGGTAAATGGGGATGAAGCTCTTGTCATAACTATCCAAGCTTATCCCCGCTCCCAAAGCCGCGTATTGATTAAATTGGTGGCCATAAATATAACTTAGTGAAACTCCCATAGCATAGCCATCTGAGAAACCAGCTTCTTGACCCAACAGTATTCCTCCAGAAATAATATGGTAAGGTCCTGATTCCTGAATGGTAATTCCATTTTTCAAAAAGACTTGGTTCTTATTATTGGCACTGATTTTTTGGACTAGTGTCAAAGGCAAGTTGAGCACTTCTCCATTGATCATCTTTAGTTGAATGGATTGTTCATCTTCTCCTACGAGTTCGCCTTTCAGGAAACTGCCATCATATAGATAAACCAGGTATTGTTGATTGAGCTCATGTTGTGCAAAAATGAATATAGACCATAAGGAGCAAAGAAGGAATAGGAGTGATTTTTTCATGATGTCGCTTTTTTTGAAAAATCAAAATTCCTCGACTCACAAGATCACTGGGTTTGACAAAACTAAAAGATTGTCAGGCAGAGTGATTCAAGGTGAAGCGAGGAATTTGTTCTAAAATTAGAAGCTAAAGTTCTTAGTTTAACTAGTTAGTTTCGTTCAATAGGAATGAAACTAAGCGCATTGAACTGAGCTGGATTGTCAAAACCAAATTGGTAGAAACCATCGTCGCCCACCACTAAGATTATATTTCTATTGCCAGGAAGTACAATGACATCCTTCGCAGAAAGAGCATCGAATTCATTGATCAAACGTTCGTCAAGTGTCAAGGGATTATCAATATCAAATACTTTCATTCCAAATTCACCTTCGCAAACAAACAAGTTGTCATCTTTTATGGAAAGACCATGTGGATTGTCCATTGGGAATGTTTTGACTAATTCAGGATTTAAAATATCAGAAATATCAATTAGATCCATTTGATTGATTTCACTTCCATTACAAAGTGTGCCAGAGTGAAGGGTTACATAAGCGTAATTGTCTTTTACAAAAACAGGATCACAAGAAGTCCAGTGACTATAACCTGAAAGGTATTGTGGTGAAGCAGGATTACTCGCATCCATGATGATCATTCCGTTTTGCGAACCCACAAATAACTTATCGCCAAAAGCATATAGGGTTTCAATGCCCCAACCAATACTTTCTGATCCTATTTCCTGAGGATTGGATAATTGATTGATATCAAAAACATAAATATCACTCTGGTCAATGGCATAAAGATAATTGTCGTACAAACTGAAGCGCGCCAGTGATCCGCCTATACCTGCGCTAGAACCTCCGTTTTCGCCAGCACTAGCATCATTTAAGATTTGGATATCGGGGCTTCCAAAATCGTCGAAGTCTCTGTTGGAGGAGTTGCAATCTACTATCTCCGTCACCTCTTCCGTCTCATATCCGACCCAGAACCCAAGTTCTCCAGCATCATAAAACTGATTGAAGGTCTCTGCAATTCTCTTCTCAAGATCTGGAAAGAGGATATTGCTAATATTGATAGCTAGCAAATCCATATAATTATCGGCATACAAAATATCACCACGAATGGCAATGTCTACATTACCCGGAATCGGCATAAAGCCAAGATTGATAGGAGACTCAGGATTGAAGTTGTCAAAAACGTGAATTCCTTCATTCTTTTCATTAATGAAAATGAGCTCGTTGTAATAATAAATCTTTCCGGGGTTCCTCAAGGTTCGTTGACTCTCCATCGTGACGGGGATACGAATCTCATCAGAGGTTTTGTATACGTCGGTGTATTTGGTGTAAGTAATTTCTCTCTTACACTCATCTTTTAAGCAACTTTGCATCGTAAAAAAGCAAAGGAATAAAGTACCTAGAAATATAAATTTTGTTTTCATAACAATGTGAATTTTAAAAATTTTACAAATTTTTAGACGGAAGTTTGCTTAATTGGACTGAGGCGTCAGAGGGAAATTTCCGTCTTCGGGCTTCGGTCTTCCGTCTTTTCTACAATTTTCTATTTCTATCAGGCGATTGCAAGTGCTGGCCAGCATTAGACCAAATAGAAGGAACATAGCGTAACGTAAAAGTTATTGCTTTTCATGGTTCAGTTTTGTAAACGTGGAGAATGGACTAAGGGTTGGTCGGGCTTGAAATATTTTTTTAGTTTCAGTTGCTTTTGGGAGGCTCTATTATTAGCTCAAGCAGGTTTGGTAATAACTGTAAAATATAAAACCGCAAAAGTCTGAACCTGCCTTTGCCGGCCGGCTATGGTATATACATAAGTCGTGACATTAGGGCTGCTACTCTCAAAAGCAATATTAATGGTGGACCATAAGAGAATTTTGAATCTGTCGGTGCCGCCCTTTGGTTAGCACACATTTTATCCAGACAATTCAAATCCAATCATAATAGCATCAAATTTCTCAAGACCATATTTAAAAGTCTTATTACCTGGAGGTCGTGATTTAGTATAAAATTCAGTCCATCCAGCTAATCTTGCAATAACCCAACTCGCCCAAGAAAGATGATTAACACTTGCAGTTATAGTTCTTCTTCTGCCTTTGTTTCCATTCTTAGCTATTTTTAAATTAATCTTTTTAGAAACTGATTGATTTGTTAGCTCTTCTCTTAATCTTACTTGTTTACCTTCACTAGTTATGATTTTTCTATTATGCATACTTCTAATCACCACATCTGTTTCTTCATTTGGTATGCGATCAAAAACTTCTATTATATCACCTTCTCTGTCCATTACAAAAGTGATGTGCTCTGCCTGTTGTAACACCTTATCTCGCGTTTCTATACAAGGCTTTACCCATTTGTAAGATTCTTTCTCTTCTATTGGTATACTCCTTAGAACATCTCTTTTAGTTTTGTCAAACGTACTCCGCTCTAAGGAACGATTATATATTTCTAAGGCCGAGATACCATAAAGTGTCCCATCTTGTTCATCTTCAACTAAAATTGGGTGAATGAAAAAACCTATCGCTGGTTTATTATTCTGATTCCGACTTATTATCCCTAAACCATCAAAATTACTTATCCTTCCCTTATTAGCGTTGGTATTTATCGTACTCGTATCACAATAAGCTAATACTCTTTTACCCTTACACCTCTTCGAACAAGCTATTCCTAGTGACTTTATTAAGTGTTCCTCTTTTACTCTTTCGTTCCCAAAAAATCGATAAGCAGACCTCTGTTCTTTGTAAGTCCAAAATGTTTTATGAATTGAACTACTCTTTGAATGCTCAAAACCTTTTAACAATAATGCCCCCTTTTTTCTAGACGTAAATCTACCGATCCTGCCAATACCTGAGTTTCTTTCATCTCTTTGTTTTTTATTCTCCTAAGATAATAAATAGTTGTGTACTAACTCAAGGGCGGCTTGACAGGTTCAACGATTCAAAATTTCTCAAATTCATCTTGTGCAACAGACTTACAAATATGTATATACGGTAGTGCCGGCAGGCAGGTGTAAAAGTGAGTCCGATACCGTAGTTCCGACTTAGAAGTACATACCTTACATTTGGACTCCCGTCTGGCGGTCCGACAGGTTTATCGTTTTGCAGGTTTTACATTTTTTCCTTTTTTACTCAACCAGATTAATCAAAACGCGATAGTCATCAAAGAAAGCCTCGGAATCCTTCATTTCTAGTAATTCCAATAGTTTCTCATCTCGGTAAGCATCTTCGAGGTCAAGGAGCGTTGCAGTAGTACGAACTTCAATTTTTCCTTCATCCAATTGCTTACGCCTCCATTGGTACGTTTTTTCCATTTTC
>CAKZUK010000073.1 GCA_937921775.1 uncultured Saprospiraceae bacterium | reverse complement strand
ATTGTACGTGGAGAAGATAGGAGAGCGGTGAACCCGAATCGGGTTCGAAAATCGATAGGAGCGGAGCGAACCTTTTCGGATGATTTGATTACAAAGGAAAGTATGATGGAGCGATTGGAGTATATTGGCGAAAAAGTATTTCGCTATATGGAGAAGCATGATAATTTTGGGAGGACGATTACTTTGAAGATGAAGACACCTGATTTTCAAATTGTATCGCGAAGTAAAACCTTTAATAGTGAGATCAAAGATTGGGATGGTTTTATATCGGTGGTTCGGGAATTATTAAATGACAATTGGACAAATGATTTGGCGGTGCGTTTGTTGGGGGTGTCGGCTAGTAATTTGATGCGGGACCATAGAGGCGAAGGGGTGCAATTGGAATTTGATTTTGAGGAGGATAAGAGTTAGAGTCTGGCCGGCAGGCAGAATTAGAATGGCCTTCTAGCGCGGTTTTGAAACACATATAGGCATAGAGAGTTTTATAGCCTGCTAATAAAGAGGACGCATAGTTGTTTGCTTAGTCAGCAAACCTTAATACGCAAAGGAATTGTAGTAGCCTGCGATCGAAGGCCCCACGTCACGAAGACCTAAAGATCAGTAAGTATATCGCTAAGCAAAGTGATTGCTGAGATAAGAAGCCTTCACGTGAGGAATAGGAATAGTTTCCACTATTGCAAAAAAGGAGAAAGAGGTTTACTAGTAATATAGTTATATTTAAATTTTAGGGCTAGACTCCCTTGGGTACTATTTTTCATTTTAAATAATTATGGCAAAGACTTTAGTAATATTTGATATTGACGGTACGCTCTTGTTTTCTAATAAAGTGGACAGTCAGTGTTTCGCGGATACTTATGAAGACTTGTATTCAGAGCGCTTCCCAACAATTGATTGGACCAAGTATCCACATGTGACGGATGATACAATTTTTGGTACTGTGATAAAGAATCGTTTTGGGCGAACGGTTGATTATGATGAGATGCAAATCTTCAAAGATGCCTTTGTTTCTAAGATTCGGTACAAAAGATTGAGAAATCCAGAATTATTTGAAGAAATACCTGGTGCAGTCAATATGATCGAATATTTGCAAAATGAAGAGGAGGTGCTTCTCGGAATCGGTACCGGAGGTTGGAAGCAACCAGCTATGGTCAAGCTTGAGCATCTGAAATTTGACACCAGTGATATGTATATGAGTTTTGCAGATGGGCACGTTGCTCGGGAGTCGATTTTGAATGCTTCGATTGACATGGCTAGGACACAACATGCTAATATTGAGCGAATAGTATATATTGGAGATGCGGTATGGGATGTAAAAACGACTCGTAATTTGGACCTACCATTTATTGGGATTCGTAAGGAAGGAGACTTGGAAGTACTTAGAAATATTGGCGCAAGCCATGTACTAAAAGACTACTTGGAACCCCAAAAATTTCTGGAATATATACAAGAAGCGAGAGCTCCCAAACCGGAATGAACTATTCTTAATTGGCCAATGTTAATAAGTTTGTTGATTTTTATCAAAAAAAGGTATAAAAAGCTTTTTGTTTAACTCTAAAAGCCTATATTTGCGTCGCTTTTAGAGGAAGGATATTTATTACCCTTTCAAAAAAGCGAAAACAAACGTTGATCCGGTAGCTCAGTTGGTAGAGCATTTGACTTTTAATCAAAGGGTCCCGGGTTCGAGCCCCGGCCGGATCACAAACAATCTTTCAACAAACCGTAAGTCGTTTCAATACAATGACTTACGGTTTTTTTTATTTCCAATCTGTTTCATTTTAGTCCACCTTTCTTCTATATTTGTTTCACTATAGCTTCACCTGTAGCTTTAATTTGTTTCACTAACCCAAACATATCTAATGGCAAAAGGAACCTGTACTATCAAATTTTATCTGAAATTAGATACTAAGAATGCTGCCGATTTTCCCATCTATTGCAGGATAATTTACAACAGAAAAAAGTCTGAATTTTCTACTGGAGAAAGATTGTCGATTTCCTCTTGGTCTAAAGAATCCGGGATGCCAATTAGGAAGCCTCGGATAAAAGAGACTTTAACTAATATTGAAGAAAGGATATTAGAAAAAAAGAGAGCACTTGATTTTCAGAATAGAGAAATATCAGCCAAGCTTTTACGAGATTTTTATAAACATGGTGATGTAAAAGAAATTACTTCTTTCTGCATTTACTTTGATGAATATGTAAAGAAAATCTCCGCTTTACCTGATCAGTATGGTGATGGAACTATAAAGAGGTATAAATGCACCATTAAGCACTTCAAAACTTTTCTTAAGACACAAGGGAAAAATGATATTTATCTTACTGACCTAAGCTTGAAAGTTATCAATGACTTTGATTACCATTTGCGTACTGTTAAGTCCAAACAGTATGACAAACCAATGTCTAAAAATTCAGCCAACAACTATCATAAGAAAATGAAAGCCGTTTTAGGTACTGCTAAAGAGGAGGGATTGACTGATGTAACCCCTTATTCTAAATTTCTTATAAAAGATGAAAAGGTTAATCGCGATTTTTTGACAAAAGAAGAATTGAAAAAATGGACAGAACATTCTCTGGGTGACAATGAAGCACTTAATAAGGTTAGGGATGTTTTTTTGTTTTCTTGTTATACTGGTTTGCGATATACAGATGCTCAAGAGATTGTTGAAGATGATATTTATATAGATGAAAATGGAAACTACTTTTTAGCCTTTATTCAAAACAAAACAGGGAATAAAGAACTGTTTCCTTTATTGGCACCAGCAGTAAATATCTATCACAAATACTCAAAACAACGTGAGATTACCGGCTGTATTCTTCCACGAATAAGTAATACTAAAGTAAATGTTTACTTGAAAGTTATCGCCGATTTGGTTGGAATTAAAAAGAAGATAACTCATCATGTTGCACGACATACCTTTGCTACAACCATTGCACTATCTAACGGTGTTCCTCTTGAAATGGTCAGTGCTTTCTTAGGACATTCTCAGATTAGAACGACTAAGATATATGCCAAAATGACGCCTGAATACAAGCTAGAGTACGCAAAAATGATTGATAAAAAACTAAAAAAATAATATCATGGAAGAAAGAAAAACGGTAACGGTGAAGCTTGATGTTTATGAGGATCAGGAGGATGAGTTTCGAGCTATAATTTATTTTTTGAAGAAGACTTTAAATGACGATAGCATTGAGAATCTTATAAGAAATAACTATAAAGATCCCTCTGGGTTTGATCTTTATGGGAAGCGCTATACTAACTTTTTACAAGATTTTTTCGGAATGATACAGCTTGATAAAAGCGGAGAGGGGGAGCATTTATCATTGAGTGATGATAACAGTAAGCCAAAGGAATTAAAGATTTCAAATGCAAGAGGGAGTAAGAGACCAGATTGGAAAAAAGCATTAATTAATGATGCAGCAACGTCCGAAAAAATAAGCTTGGTAAAAGGATTTATTGGACGAATGACGAAAGTGGCAGATGTTTGGGAAGACAAAGCCATAGAAGAGCTTATATACTATATTACTTATCTCATTATGGATAAACAAATTGAGTACTTTCAGATAGATAAGTTTACTCAAGCAGCATCTAACGCAGATCTTAGTATACGAACCGGTGATCTCAGACACTTGATAAACATGTGGAAAATTACTGATAGGCCATTTCTATCAAATATTGTTCTCCAAAGAAGTTCGATACCCTCATCTAAAAGTGTAAAAACTGATAAAAAGTATAGATTGGCCGGAGATCTATTAAATAAGATAGAATTCTTTTTCCCTCAATTATATCAAAAAGATACAGATACTGATTATTCGCTTAGAGTCATTATAGGTTTTGTTTTGAGTGAGCTTAATATCCTTTTAAAGGAAGGTGAATTTTTAGAAACCAAAAAGGGTAGTAAGCCTTGGAAAGACTATTTAGCAGAAACTGTTCTTACTTGGTTGAAAAGAGGTTCTGAGAAACATATATACCCCTATCCTCCAATTACTAGAGACTAAGAATAGACGTAAATAGGTCTAATTAGTACCCTAAATAACGAGTTAAAAAAATAGATCGTTATTTAGGGTAAGGCCAGTTAGGAAGCCTCATATATTTGTAATGTTCTAAATTACTTCACTTTAAAACATAATAAGTTATGAATCAAAACTTCAAACTAATCACTGAAACAGAGTACAATGAAATCAATCGAAAGCTCGATTCGATTCTTCAACATGTTTCAAATCCTGAACAAATTCCGAAGCCTACCCTGGGAAAGTGGATAACGGAGAAAGAAGCACAACAAGCTACAGGTAAAAAAGCTACTACGCTCTGGAAAATGAGGAATAAGGGCCTTATTACATTCACAAAGATCAACAACAAAATTTTCTACGATAAGGAAAGCATCCTGAAATTGATGGATGCCAATCGAGAAGATGCATTCAGACAGGAATAAAGTACCTGTCTTGACCTATCCTTAGCCTGTATTGTATGAACCTTAGATGTTAGTTTATACATAGGTCTTTTACACATCATTTCGCGGATATAAAGATACGGGATAATAATCCTGTTTTTATCAAACAGTCTCCATTTTTTAATGGAAGGCCTGACCGAATAATGTCTCCTAAGTATTAATTTTTTTAACCACCTTTTGGACAGTTGCTGTCCGGAAGGGCTAAAACCTTATCGTTATGATAAACAAAGCTACTGAAAGTAAAATTAAAGAAGTCACTAAACTAGAGGATATAATTCCTGACTTCATATCTCTAAAGAAAAAAGGATCCTCACTAATGGGGTGTTGTCCTTCTTGTAAAAGGGAAGATTCGTTGAGTGTGTCTCCTTCAAAACAGGTTTATAAGTGTTTTAAGTGTGACTTCAAAGGTAATCATGCGATTTCCTTTTTGATGTCATTTAAAAATATGTCTTATCCCGAAGCATTACGTCACTGTGCTGACAGAAAAAATATTCTTATCGAAGAAGAGGTGAAAGAAGTGATCAAATCTAGTGGGACTTTTCGTGATCAACAACTTACCGGATCGGGTATTACTGATGAAGATCAAAAGTGTCAGTTGAAAAATGGAGATCAAATTGATCGATACACTGCTGGAGCTTTAGATAAATCAAGGCAGATTGTTGCAGGTAATGATATGTTGTTACATTTTGTAAATCTTGAAAGAGAGTTAACTACTTATACACATCCAGATACTCAGAAGCAAATACCTTTTATTAGAAGGCGCATAAATGATTCAGAAAAAAGTCTAAATAAGAACGGCAAAATACCAAAATACCTCCAGCCAAAGGGGAGTGGTAATCACCTTTGGATACCTAATGTTACACTACAGTTATATCAAGAAGGAACACAAATAGAGACCCTCTATTTGACCGAAGGAGAAAAGAAGGCCGATAAGTTGGCAAAACATGGAATGATTGCGATCGGAGTTACAGGGATTCACAACTTTTCTTTTAGCGAAGAAATGTCAAACGAGGTTAAGAAAATAATCGAAAAATGTAAAATTAAAAATGTCGTTTTCTTACTTGATTCTGATTGTCTAGATATATCAAATAAGAAAAAAGGGCCAGCGGATACTCGTCCTCGAAGCTTCTTCTTGGCGGTCAAAAAATTTAGAGACTATTTTTATCATTATGTAAAAGATGATATTCATCTAAAGATTGAATTTGCGTTTCTTAAGAAGAACGACATTGAAGATAAGGGGGTAGATGATTTACTTGTTAATACTTTGAAAGGGAAGGAGGCAGAGTTGCTGAAAGATCTTGATTCAGCAATGATCGATCGAGAAGGTAAAGGAGAATATGTGACTTGCTACAATATTACCACGATGAGTGATCACAAACTCAAGAGTATATGGGGCATACAAGATGTTCAGAGTTTTGCAGAAATGCACAAGGAAGTTTTAATAAAACGAGAATCTTTTCGATTTGAAAGGCTAGAGTGGATGTTTAATAAAGATGGTGAATTAGTTGAATTGAATCCGATGAAACCTGAAGAACAGTACTGGAAAGTCGAAGTAGTTCATGACAAATTCGGGAATAGCAAGAAGAAATACTATTTCGATTATCAAAACATCCGGGTATTCCTACGCAATCAAGGATTTGGAAGAATAGTTCTTCCAAATGGGAAGTCCCGGTTTGTCAGAATTGTTGGTAAGGTTGTGATTGAGGTGAATCATATTTATATAAATAACTTCATCACGACACACATTGAGGACTTAGGTGAGATGGATGTGCTTCGAATGATCTTAAGGGGGGGGAGTCAGTACCTAGGGCCTGATAAGATGGAAAAGATCTATGAAGTGAAACTGAACTTCATTCAACCGGCACCATTTTATCAATATCTTTTCTTCAAGAATGGTTTTCTTAGGGTCATGGCTGATGAGATAATAGAGGGACCTTTGGATGATCTACCAGGATATATTTGGCAAGACCAGATTATTGATTTTGACTTAAATATGTATAAGGAGCCTGTTGTTAAAGTAGTTAGAAAAAATGGTAAATTTTTGGCAGGACAATCTACTGAAGGTGAAAAATCTCAATACCTACAATTTTTACAATATACAAGTAATTTTCATTGGGGAAAATCTTATGAATTAAAGCAAACCGGTAATGGATTAAAAAAATGGATACAAACCAAACCTGAATCTTTAACAGATCAGCAAAAAGAGGACTTTACTTCAAGCTTTGCGTCAAAAATTATTGCGATGGGATATTTATTACACCAGTATCCTAAGAAGGATGAAGCCAGAGCTGTAATTATTATGGACGGTCTTGAAAGCGAGGTCGGTACTAGCCAGGGTGGCACGGGAAAATCAATATTCGGTAAAGCGTTAAGCCATGTAATATCTGTTATTACCCTAGATGCCAAAAAGAAGAACTTAGCAGATGATTCATTTATATATGAAGAGGTCGATGAGCGGACCAGGGTTTTATTCTTTGATGACTGCCGAGTTAACCTTGACTTCGAACATTTTTTCGGCCAAATTACTACGGAGATCAAAGTCAACGGGAAAGGAGTAAAGCGCTATACTCTTCCATCTCCAAAATTTCTATTTACAACGAATCATGCTATCAATGGCAACGGTAATTCCTTTAAGCGCCGACAATATCTAGTATCCTTCTCGGATTGGTATAACGAATTCCGTACACCCAAGGATGATTTTGATGGAATTCTTTTTGATGATTGGGACTTCCAGCAATGGAACTCATTCTACAATTTAGTTGCTTGTAGTATACAGACATTTCTCAAGTTTGGATTGCAGTATAACACAGCTGTGGAGGAATTGGAGAAACGAAAATTACGGCAACAGATTGGTGAAAATTTACTTGAGTGGGCCGATGTCTATTTCCATTCGTCCGGGAATAGGAATAAGCGCGTTGAAAAGAAAGAAGCCTACGATGATTTTATCAGCAACTATCCTAGTGATAGGAAGTTTTGTAGTATTCGAAAATTTAAAACTAGATTAAAACTATTTTGTGAGTACTCTAAGATTCAATTTAACCCCAATGCGACCAGTGGCAAAGGTGGCGATATTAAATCAAGTGGCAAGGAGTATTTTGTCATAGCTGATGAAAATTTTGATGCGAACGATGTTGTTGCTAATGCTATATAATCCTTCGTATATACTATATATCCTTTTTTTTATTATAAAATAACGTTAGTTTAATTAGAAGAAAATTCGTGCTTTTGCACTTTCTTTTTTAACAGCCTATACACCAGCCATTTGTGAAGTTCATTTTGAGCACAATTTAGTTCAATAGTGCGTTAGTTCAATCATTTACTATTAAGTACTACGAAGTGCGAATTGATAATACTTCATAAGGTGATGGTTTTCAAGCAGTTAATTAAGAAAGTGCAAAAGCACTTTTATTTGTAGCGTTTTTCATAAGCCTAAATTCATAAATAGACCACTAATAATTTCCTATGAATTCTAAATTAGAGCATGAAGATAAGGACATAGCTACTGACCAACGAACATTATGGTTATGTTTCTTAGGATTACTTTGTATCATCTTCATTTACTTATTGAGCGCTGGGAAAAGGAAGAAAGGAAGCCTGGTGCAATACTATAATGTTGACAAAAAGACCTTCAATAAATGGCTCCAGTTCTTCTGTCCAGATATAATATCAAACATGGAAGAATACAAACGAAAACGAAAAATTTCATCTTCATTATACTATGCGATTTCAAGTAGATTGGGGAATCCAAACCTCCATCCAATACTTACCAAAAAAGAGATCGTCAAACTAGGAGAAGGTACCTATAGCTCCCTCAGATCCAGTGTTGAAAAATATCCGGAGCGTTTTGGTTTACCTTCCTACAATGCCTACCGATCCTTGAAAAAATTCCCACCAAACAGCAGCCGTGAAATACTAATTCAGTTTGGGTAAGCTATTGGTTTACAGTTTTTTGTAAACGTAACACTACTACGTGTACCTTGGTAAACGCAGTATACCTCTGTGTCAACGTTGACGGACAATTGTTGACGTTGACCACAAGACTATGAGTTGTCAAATATTGTTTTCGAACCGCGTATAACTCGTAAAGGATGGTTTACTTTCAGGTAGACGTAAACCCTACCGAGGACGATTTGTAGAGCCAAGTATGATAAGGTTTAAATTGTATTTTTTTACACTTAAATTTTAATAAAATGTCTCACAAAATTTTAAAAATTCCAATTTCAAGTCGGGTATATCCTGAGCTGAAAGAAGCACTCGAAAATGAAGCTGAAGAGTTAGGTCTAACTACTTCTTTGTATTTAGAAGATGCACTACAGAATCGCCATTTTGAAAACGAAAAACTCAAAGAAGCAATGTCTGAAGTTGAGCATCTCAAATCGAAACTCAACAAGATGCAAGGTTATGCTCAAGGCTTAGAATCAAAAATTGAAACCTTAAAAGGTAAGAAGAAAGACTTGAAAGTTCGGCATAAGATTGCTGACGATGATATCTATAGATTGAATGAATTTGCACAAAACCTGGACAGCAAAATTCAACCGTTTAGAGATTTAGGAATTTCTAAATTGGCACCTAAAAATTTAACAGAGCTTGATCAATACTTTGCTATCCTGGAGGAGAAGTATCCGGATCTGTCGAGGGTAGAACTCTTACTCGCAGCACTTAACCGCACCGTGAAAAATGAGAAAGCGATGTTTATTATCCACACCATCTCGGGCCATTCTTTTCAATAATTTAAAAATCAAAAAATATGAAACCTGCATTATTTCCTTGCTTTGTAATAGCAATTATTTTAATCACTTTATCTGTGGCTTTTTATAAAATCACTTCCGGTAAATTCAATGCCGAAAAATCTAAATATGTGAAAAATATTTGATACTTTTGGATAGCGAATAAATTGCTTGATGTTAACCAACATCGAATCGTTTATTCAAATTAATATACCGGTAGAACGGGCGTTGTACTTATTTTCCTTGCATCGAAAATCGCCAAATTCAGACAACAAGGGGAAACAAGTAGAACGCTTGCGCTTTTTTATCATGTACTTACAGATGTGGTCTATGACAGGCTATGTCTTCGATGATACGGGCGTGGGCGTACTTGTTTTTGTTGTGGGCGTTTGGCGATGCCTCGATGTAGAATGAGTATTGCTCACGTTCTTACTATTAACATCGACCATGAGCATGATCACTTTAAACTACCTATTTACTTTCCAAGAAAAAAAGGTCTCTTCTCCTAAAGACAAATTTCTCGAACCGCCTCCTAATCCATTCTTCAAAATATTTGTTGGTATTGTTGTTATAATCTTTTTGGTTATGGCTAAAAAACCGTTTCTTGAATACGACAAGAATGGGATTCCTCGTTTGGCAAGCTGGCGGATAGAAAAGATGGAAAAAGAGATAAAGGATTTTGATGGTGCCGAACAATATGCCTTACGCGCCAGAACTAATGGCTGGTATCCTTGCTATAGTTGTACGGATACAACACACATATATTTGTATATTGGACAAGTTTGGAAGTACGGGATTACAACAAAAGGAGAGAAGGGGAGATATGGTAAGTCTAATCAAAAGTTATCTCTAAATTATGAGATTCAATATGAGGGAGATTTGGCAGAGTGTCTCAAACAAGAAAGATTGAAAATTTACTCCTATGCCTTACTACCAGAAAACCTAGCAAGAAAGAAACCTTTGATTCGACCACCGGGAAACAAAAATGATTCTTAAATTTGATTATGGAAAATAGAAAATTTATTCTAAGCGCGATCTATTGGCATGAGCTGTCTGGGAAGTTAGATACACTCCGGATAGAAGATGCTCTAAATAAACATATCAGTCTTTCTGATTATGGTAGTGGGGTAGAGCGTATACACTTTACGTTTACGGCTGTGAGGCCGAGTAATACTATTCATGAGAATGAGGCTAAGTATGATCGGAAGACTAAGACTATTGAGATGGCTTTGAAGTTGAGTTATGAGCATGTGGTGGTGGCGGATGCGGAGGGGGTGTTGGAGATGATGTGGGGGCTTTTTGTTGTTGGAATTGATTTGTTTGAGGGGATGGGGGTTGTTGGGTTTGATGAGTCGAGTTTTAAGAAGGATATTAGAAAGGTGGTGAAGTTGTAGTACTCAAATTTTAGAATTTGTGCCAAATCTAATTAGATGTTAGAAATAACTGGGAAGGATATTGAACAATTGAGAGATGATGACCTAAGGACATTAATAGGTCTGCTGTGTGAAGCAGAATTGCGGTCTGTAAAATTACCTGTAGCCGGAGTTACTTGGGGTGGACATCAAGATGCCTCAGACGGTGGAATAGATGTTAGAGTGGATTTAGAGGTGCCAATAATAGGTAATGGTTTTATACCAAGAGCAAAAACTGGTTGGCAGGTTAAAAAGTCAGATTTGCCGCGAAAGAAGATTCTTACGGAAATGCAGACTAAAGGAAAATTAAAGGAGACAATTAAAAACCTTGTTAAAGACGGCGGCGCATACATTATTGCAAGTGGAAATTCATCAACAACAGACAAGACATTAAGTAATCGCAAAAACGCAATTAGAGAAGCTCTGGACGGCTTGGCTGAAAAGGAAAATCTCTTTATTGATTTTTATGATCAAAATAGAATAGCATCTTGGACCCGTTGTCATCCATCCATGATATTATGGGTGCGCAAGAAAATTGGGAATCCTCTTTTAGGTTGGCAACCATTTCGGAATTGGTCAAAAAGTAATGAGGATACAGACGAAGAATATTTCATTGATAATGAGGTGCGTCTTTATGAAGGTAATACTACTCAAGATAATGGAGAATCTATTGTTCAAGGTATTAATCGATTACGAAATAAAATTTCAAATACATCTGATGCTGTTAGAATAGTAGGTTTGTCTGGTGTAGGAAAAACAAGATTACTTCAGGCGCTGTTTGATGATCGTATTGGACAGAATGTTCTCAGTAGGAATGAAGTGATTTATGCAGATGGTAGAGAGGGGGTAAGTCCTGGACCTATTGTTTTTGCTCAACAATTGATGGCTTTACGACAGTCCGTAATTCTTGCCATAGATAATTGCACTCCAAACTTGCATCAAGAATTAACAAAGATTTGTTGCCTTCCTGGCAGCAAGGTTAAGCTGATAACCATTGAATATGATGTTAAAGATGACGAGATAGAAAAAACTAAGGTGTTTAGATTGGAGCCATCATCGATTTCGCTCATCGAAAAAATAATTCACAAACAATTCTCTTTTATCAATTCGAATAATGCACGAACAATTGCCGAACTATCTGGTGGAAATGCTCGAATTGCTTTTGCTGTTGCCAAGACTATAACTAAAGGAGATTCTAGTGTTTTTTTGAAGGAAAATGACTTGTTTAACCGACTTTTTCATCAAAGAAACATTGAAGATAAATCATTGCTAAAAGCAGGTGAAATATGTTCGCTTGTTTATTCATTTAATTTTGAACGGGATGAAGATGATTTTGATGAAATGGACTTTCTTTCAAAGTTGGCAGAAAAAACTAAGACTGATTTGCATGCTGATATTGTTGAATTAAAACGACGAGATTTAGTTCAGCAAAGAAGTAAGTGGAGGGCGATACTCCCTCATGCAATAGCAAATAGGTTAGCTGCTCGTGGTTTAGATAATATACCTTTTGATATTTTAATTACAGCATTTGAGGGTAGTAGCGAAAGATTACTTAAATCATTTTCAAACCGGCTTAGTTTTTTGCATGGCCATGAAGTCGCAGAGAAGGTTGCTCAAAGATGGCTTTCTGAAGACGGTTTGCTTGGAGAGTTACATAATTTAAAAAGCTTCGGTTGGGACGTTTTTAAAAAGATAGCATCGGTATCCCCTTCGGCTACCCTTGGTGCAATTGAAAGAGCTATTAAACATGACGCAGGAAACGGCTCCTTTATCAAAGATCGTGTGAAAGATTATTCTACAATGATTAGTTTGATCGCTTATGAAGGACAGTATTTTGAAAGAAGTGTAAATGTGCTTAAGTCTATGTACTATTTAGACTCATCAAAAGAGGATCGTGAAGAATGGATTAAACCTTTAATAGAAACGCTTTTTCAAATAAAATACTCCCGGACTCATGCCACTCTTAAAAATAGAATTTCAGTTGCAGAAAAATACTTAACCTCAAATGATAAAGAAGAACAAGATTTAGGTCTTTTAATGTTGAATGGATTATTGGCAAGTACAAATATGCGTCCTTTTTATGGGTATTCTAGGTTAAGTAGAAAGATTGTTGATTTTGGTTATTCTCCTAAGACAAATGATGAAGTTAACGGGTGGTATGCTACTGTTATCAAATTGTGTGATAGATATGTTGGAGTGTCAGGCCTTGTAGGTGAAAAAGTTCAAGATACGCTTGCAAAATCGTTTAAGGGACTGTGGAGTCTTGCCAGATGGGGATTTTATAAAGAACTTGAAGAGGTTGCTAGAAAAATAGCAAAAAATAAAATGTGGGTTGAAGGCTGGTTGGCAACACGTAAAACGCTTAGGGGACAGAGGAAGGTTATGGAAGAGGGTCAATTACTTAGGCTATGCAAACTAGAAAAAGAATTACAACCAGAAACCTTAATTGATAAGGTAAGAGGATATGTTTTTTCTACTGAAATTGATTTTTATGCTTTAGTAGAACCTTTGGTAGATGATGACAATATTCCATGGGAAGAATCTTTAAAAACAATAAAAGAACTAGGAGAAGAAGTTGCTAAAAACAAAGCTGTTTTTAAAGAGTTGTTACCTGAAATGATAAAAGCTGCTTATGCTCATAATTCTGGACAAGAAAGTTTCTATGAAGGTCTTGCGATGAGTTGCGAGGATCCGATAAAGATGTGGCATGAACTAAGAACAGCGATTATCTCTAACTCTGAGTCGAAAAACGTTAAAATATTACATTATTATTTAAGTGGAATTTGGCAGCGAGATCCTAAGTTATCTGATGAGTTTTTAGATGGAGCTTTAACAGATGGTTTTCTCATTGGATACTTTCCTTTCTTGCAAGGTGCTCTTCCCGATGACCCTGAAAGATGGAATAGACTAAAAAAGAGCTTTGTATTAAATCGGACTCCTGTTGAAAGTTATTCTTATTTAACCGATTCTTATTTACAAGCTGATTTTGATGCTTATGTTGAGCTATTGGAGTTGTTGGTTAAGAAAGAACACGGGATTCCGGTTGCAATTAAGATATTATATAATTCTGTCTTTAGTAAGAGATCAATGAAAAATAAGCCTCCCAATGCTAACATGAAAGCATTTGGAAGGAAGCTTTTGGCAAAGTTAGAGTTCAATAGTGAATTACGATCAATAGAGCATCTTGACCATAAACTGGAAACTATTATCAAAGGTTGTTTTGAAAGCAATCAAAGTGAGGAAGGAAAGCTATTTTGCGATAATTTAGCAAAGGCTTATGTTGAAAGGAAATTTAGTTTCTTGGGATTAAAGTCAACATTAGTTAGTTTGGCGAAAGGGCAATCTATTTGCTTTTTAGATAGTTTTTTGGCTGATGAAATAGATATTAGTGGGGCTATGCTCGTAGGGCTTAGCCACGACTCAAATCCAATTTTCCATATCGAGAAAGAGGTAATAGAGTCGTGGTGTAATGAGAATCCAGATACACGTTACCCAAAAGTGGCCTCATCTATCGTATTACTAAAAAGCAGAGAAAATGGTAAAGGCTTAGAATTTTCAGATGTTGCACTTATGTTACTTGATAAAGCACCAAGCATTTCTAATGTTTTGAAAGGGTTTGAAGAGAATTTTTATCCTTCGCTTTATACAGGTTCGCGGCTACCGTACTATGAAGAAAGATTAAATTTTTTAGAGAGGTTGAAAGATGGCGGAAATGAAGATTTAATAGAGTGGGTGAGAAGGATGAAAGTTGATGTAAAAGCCGAAATAGATCAATTTTTGAGTATGGAAAACGAGTCTAGTGGTTTAAAGTATGAGAGATTTGAGGACTAACGTGTTTTTCCCTTTTATGAAGTTCAAATTTTTATGCTCAATGGATTGAGCACACAAATACAATTACAAGCCAGATGTAAAGGTTAGTACTTTATGCCTTTTTCTATTAGTCATATGCCAAGAAGTCATACTCTGAATAATTATTCTGACATAATCCGGTATAACTTGTTTCAAATAGTGTTGTTCTGTCATATATATTGAGTTGGTACATAATATGATGTGGTTACTAAAAAAGATATAACTATGAAATACGTAACTACAAAAGATTTGAGAGAATGGGCTAAATCGAGAGATTGCCAAGAAACACTTCCACACCTTGTTAGAAGATTAATAAGATCAACTGCCACATCAATACAGTGTATTAAATTTCCCTCTGGAGACAATATCCATATAGGAGGATGGGATGGCAGACTTCAAGTCTCAACAGGAACAGAGTACATTCCCGAGGGGGTCTCTTGTTGGGAATTTGGTTGTGATGCTGGAGCCAAAGGAAAAGCAGATAGCGAATATGAAAAGAGAAGTAAGAACCCTTTAGGAGTTATTCCTAGTAAATGTACTTTTGTATTTGTTACTCCTAGACTTTGGACAAAAGGAGAAAAATGGGCAAAAGCTAGAAGAGAAGAAAAAATATGGAAGAATGTAATTGTAATAAACGCCGAAATGCTGGAGGAGTGGCTGGAAGAAGCTCCAGCTGTAGCTTCCTGGTTGGCCAGTTTTCATCTTAATAAACTACCAAAATCAGGAATACAATCCACCGAAGATTTTTGGAAAGAATGGTCTGCTGGTACTAAAGTTAATTTTATTCCAGAGGTCGTTTTAGTAGGTAGAGAGCGAGAAAAAAAACTTATTTCTGAAAGCCATAATACCAAAGATATAGTTGTAATACAAGCCCCCACCAAGCAAGAGGCCCTTGCATTCATTATCACATCTTTTTTAGGAACATCTCAAGAAGAGGACTTTACCTCAAGGAGTCTGATTGTAGATGATCCCGAAACGTTTCGAAGACTTGCTTCAAGCAAAGAGCCATTAATTCTTATCCCTAGATTTGAAGATAGAGGAATGTTAAATAGAGCTTCTTCGCAAGGCCATAAAATATATTTGCCTTTGGATCCTGACTCATCTTCTAATTTGTCAGGAAAAATTGTTCTTCCTAAATTAGATAGAGGAGGGTTTATTAAATCCATGGAAAAACTTGGTTTCTCAAATGAGGAAGCTGAAAAGTTATCTAAAGAATCAGCACGTAACTTAACTATACTAAGAAGACAGTTAGGATTTGATCGAAGCATCCCTAATTGGGCGAGTCGTGAAAATGTTGCTGAGCTTTTGCCAGCATTACTTGTGGGGCGTTGGGATGGTAGGAATAAGAATGATCAAAAGATTCTTGCTCAATTAGCAGATGAATCTTACGAGCAGTATGTAAAAAGACTAAGTAAGTGGCTACATGCTCCTGACTCGCCTATACAAAGAATCGGGAATGAATGGAGATTGAAATCTCCTCTTGATTCATGGGCACATGCGTCTAAATATTTAGTAGAGACTGATTTTAAAAAATTAGCAGACTCATTGTTGGAAATAATGAATGAGATAAATCCCAAGTATGATTTAGACCCTAAAAAAATGCCTTTTGCTTCATTGTTTGGAAAGAATTTGAAGTTTTCTCAATTCATCAGAAAAGGAATACTACAATCAATGGTACTTGTTTCTCTATTTGGAGAAAAATTGAATTTTGATTTACCCTATCCAGCCAGTGATTGGGTAGATATAGTAATGCGTGATTTACTTGAAAATCCAGACCCTTTATTTTGGAAGTCTATTGGTTATGATCTTAGGTTAATCGCTGAAGCATCACCAAACAGCTTTTTAAATGCTATTGAGGGGCATCTAAAAAGTGAAGAGTCACCAATTGCCGCTTTATTCGATGGAGAAAAAGATATTATTTTTTCACAATCAAGTAGTCATACTGGATTGTTATGGGCCTTAGAGTCCCTAGCATGGCAACCAGGATATTTAGCTCAAATAGCATTGATATTAGCAAAATTAACTAAAATTGATCCTGGTGGTCAGTTATTGAATAGGCCTGTGAATAGTCTTATAAGCCTTTTTAGACCTTGGTTTCCGCAGACATTGGCTTCCCTTGAAGAAAGATTAGATGTACTTAAGCTGATTTTAAAAAGAAACCAGATAGTGGCTACTAAATTGTTAATCCACCTTATTCCAGATGGTCATGATATGGCAATGTCTAACAATAAACCAAGATGGAAATGGAGGGACTCTTTAAGTCTTGAAGCGCCAAAAATAAATCAAAAAGAACTTAGCCATGCTCTTATTAGTATTCTGGATATAGTCGTTTCCGAAATAAACCAATTTAATGAAGCTCAAATAGCGAAGCTTATTACATCATCTCAAAAAATGGATGTAATAAACCGAGAAAAAATATTATCAACGATTGAACAATCTTGTACACGGTTTACTGGTGCAGATGAGCCTCATTTTTTATGGAATACAATAAGGAAATTACTCGCACATCATCGGGCTTATCCAGCTGCAAAATGGGCCTTAGCCGAAGTAGAGTTAGAAAAGTACCAATTGTTATACGATAAACTCAAACCGAATGATTTGCGAACTAGCTTAAAATGGATTTTCACCTGTCGTAACATTGAGCTTTTAGAAAGACATAATCTTAAAGGAATGTCACATGTCGAAAGGCAAGAATTAGTAAATAGTAAAAGAGACAAGGCTCTTCAAACTATTTTGGAGAATCATAGTATGGATGAAGTAATAAAAATGGGAAGTTCACTCGAAGACGCCTGGGCTTTTGGCTTTTCATTAGGTCGATTACTGGATGAAAAGGAAGATATATATACAATCTGTGAATTGTTACATGAATTGCCTAAAAACGAACGGTTTATACACAGTTTTTTCGCAGTAAAGTCAATCTCTAAAGATCAAAGTTGGTTTTCAAAACTATGTAATGAATTATTAGAAAAAGAGTTTTCTTCTGTTTCAGTAGCTCAAATTCTGGGGCCTATTAATCAGTCACGTCAATTATGGGAAATGATTAGCAATAATCTTACGGCAGGTGTTGAAAAAGAGTATTGGATAAAAATGTCTCCTCGCTTTTTCCATTTGCCACAAGATGAGATTATACTCGGGATAAATCATCTGTTAGATCACCAACGATTGTTCAGTGCTATGGATGCAGTGTCTTTAGTGAAAGAGCAATTACCTGCAAATTTGATTGTAGAAGTCCTTACAAAGGCAGCGACAGAAGAGTCTATTGATTCAATCCATATTGATGACTATGTTATTGAATCAATTTTCAAAGAATTGTATAATAGAACGGATATTGACAAAACAACCCTTATACGATTAGAGTGGTTCTATGTATTCCCTCTTACTAGTTTGGTGAAAAGAAATTTTCTGAAATGTACACACAAAGAAATCAAAGAATACCCTAGTTTCTTTGTAGAATTATTGATCTACGCATTTACCTCTGAAGATGAGACAATTAAAGGGCCAGAGAGTCAAGTAAACCTCAGTGTTGAACAAAAGGAATTAATGGCTCGTAAAGCATTGAGAATATTATTTTCAATTTACCAAGTGCCCGGGATGAATACAACAGATGATGAAATAGATTATGAGTATTTAAAGAATTGGATAGTAGAAGTAAGGGAACTTTCAGGAAAGATAGGTAGACTTAAAGTTGCTGATAGGTATATAGCACAAATTTTGGCAGAAATTCCGATGAAGGCTGACAGGTTACTCCCTCCAAATGAAATTTGTGAGCTTATCGAGTTTGTTCAGAGTGATGTGCTCAACAGAAACTATTCCTCGAGCTTATTTAATAAACAAGGAGTAACGTCAAGAGGTGTTTTTGATGGAGGAATAAAAGAACACAACAAAGCAGAATTATATATGGAGGCTTCCAAGGCTATAAGAAACCAATACCCTGAAGTTTCGAAAATATTGAATGATGTTGCTAGTAGTTACTTGAATAGTGCTACCAGATTGGATTTAAAAGCGGAACGGGATGGTTTGGACTTTTAAAAGAAGACTTTGATCAAATAAGAGGAAGCAATAGTTATTGATTAAGTATCTTTTTCTTGCTTATCTTTATACATTTTCTGAAAATTGACCAATGGGATAAGGATGGGGTTCATACCTGCATCCAAGGATAATGAACGGATATGTTGACGTACATAAGGAAAAATAATAGCTGCCGCATTGATGTGCGCGAATTCTTTATCACTTAAGGGGAATTCGCCTACTTTCTCAAAGACACCGATCATCGTAACAGAAGTAGAGAAGTCTGCTTTTTGAGGTTCTGGATCATCTTGCTTAATCAGTTTTACACTAACGGTTACATCAATGAAGTTGTCTCTATTGTTATAGGTTACAATAATCTCCATTATATGATTATCCAGGTTTGGACTTTCTAAATGGGAGCCTCTGTTAAAAAGCGTTTGTTGTAATGCAATAGAAAGGAGTTGAATCCCGGATTTAATTGCTGGTATTTCCATAAACATTATTTAAGCTGCCATGGCCAAATATGAATTGTCATCTTTCTCAACTTCAAATGGGAGCTCATTTGCGAGTCTTTGAAACGCTACTTGTTCTAGAAAGCCAGATGCAAAAATATCATGCTTGACTAAGTAAATATTTTGACTTGCATCAATAATTTTAGGTGCAATGTCAATACTAGGATTGTCTAAATCTACCAATGAATCCTCGGTAAGAAAACATAAATCACTGTTGAAGTCAAATTCATAAAACTTAGCACTGAATTCAAAATCAATATCAACAAAAGCTTCTTCTTTAAATGCGGTTAAAGGAGTGACTTTAATAAAATGAGTATTAGAAATAGGTTTGAACTGGTACTCTATCCGTGCTGAAGGAACAGCTTCTTGGATTTTATTAAAAATTTGATCAAGAAAATTTTGGATAGTCATATGCTGTAGTGTCTTTTAGCTAGTCTGTGAAATTCGTTTAGATAATCTTCAACTTTAGTTATCTTAGATTTATCTATAGGTTTGTTTTCATAGTCCGCTTCGATCCTGTAAGATTTTAAATTAGTTAGTTTCGTTTTTAATTCTTGGGCTTTCAATTTGTCAATTTTTTGCAGAATTTTTCTAGCAAAAAGATCAATAACTCTACCATGGTTATTTCCCTTACCTCCACCTCTAGTTATTTGACTGAGTTCCTCATATTCGTCTTTGTACTCTGTCATGAGAATATGGGTTATTTTTTGGTAACAAGAATAATACCCAAGATGAAAAAGAGGAGCTGTTAGAAGGCCCTGACCATTAAGCTGGACAAATGCAGTTTTATTTTCCTCTGATTTATCTAACAAAAACGACATTTGAAAAGTTTATTTAGGCGATATTATTGGGATATAATTAACGTTTAGCTGAGGGTAAAGATATATTTAATAATGGGTTGAAGCAATATGTAGACATTATTTTTACAATATTAGATTGCTAAATGCCTTTAAGTGAGGAGATTTTAGGAGCAAAATTATAGCTTATGGGGGCTTATCTCTATTCAATTACTCTTATTTTACTCTAGATATAATATGATTTTGGCTGGTTTTGTCTTCCCTTTTTACACTGTGTAACCCGCAACCTACCATTAGACAACCCACCCACTGCCTAGGAAAGTATCCAGCATTAAGGCAAACAGGCAAATCCATTTGCTTATTTGAAAAAACTCTCAGAGCACCAGTGTTATTATAACTAATCCTATTCCGATTAAGAATAAAATCCTAAAACCACTCCCCTTAAAAGTACTACAATTCACTCTCCTTCCAAACATTTCATTAAAACACCATATGTTCCTATCTTGCCCTCTTTCTCCATCAAGCTACTTCTCTAATGTCTAAAATCTCAATAAAAATTAAAAGTGCCCTCGTCGATGTTCTTATAAAACAGAATAACCTCTTTGGTGA
>CAKZUK010000072.1 GCA_937921775.1 uncultured Saprospiraceae bacterium | reverse complement strand
TATTGCTGCGAAAAATCCTGCTGCTCCTCCTCCTATTATTGCTATGGTCATTTATTGTTTTTATTTTTCTTCTTTCGTAGATGTCTTTGGACGGGGATGGGAACGCGGATTGAGCGGATTCGAACGGATTTTTTTGCAAGTAAACTTGCTTGTCTTAATGTTCTAATTTTATTTATGGCTGTTTAAGAAAAGCTGGCGTTTGAACTCTGGTTTTTTGCCAAAGTTTAAAAGTAATCCGACTTCAATCTCTGTTGCTTTTAGATAATTTAATAATTGTAAGTTATGTTTTTTAGATAATCGTTTTGCTGCTTTCAATTCTAAAATGATCTTATCGTTCACTAAAATGTCGGAGAAGTAATCACCAACGATGTCATCGTCATAATAGACTTCAATCTTTTTTTGCTTCTCCACAGAAAGCCCAAATTTGTCAAGTTCAATCATCATCGCATTTTCATAAACTCGTTCTAAAAATCCATAACCTAGCTTGTTGTAAACATTATAATATGCTTTTATAATTAAGTTCGTTATCTCAGAATGTAATAAATTCATTGTATAGAAATTTGATTTAAAAATTTAGTATCTCATATAATAAGCGTACTAAATCAAAGAAATTCCATAAATGAAAATAGATTAAAAAGTATCTACAATAAGATAGAGGAAACTAGCACATGTGTGAAACATTGGTTATGAGTAGAAAAGGCCTCGATCAATAAGCAAAATAAAAATACAAAAAATCTGACTTTTATCTTCTTTTTTTATTTACGTCCGACGTGAAAATCCGCATTAATCTGCTCGATCCGCCCAATCCGCGTTCCCATCCCCGTTACAGCGCTTTCTTCACGAATTCCACCGAGCAGCCACCCAAGCATCCCGCTGCTTCTTAGTCAAAAAAGTCCAAGCAATAATACGACTAGTCTTATTGCCCTGTCCCATAGGAATCAACTTATAATCAAGCGCTCCCAATTTACGAAGCGCATTATAAATAGTATCAATATTCGATGCCTTAGAAATCAAAGTAGAAAACCAAAAACAAGAAGTAGAAAACTCACGACTCTGACGAATCATATTTTGCACAAAGCGTTTCTCTCCGCCTTCATAAACTAACTCAGAATACTGGCCACCAAAATTTAAAATAGGATCTGTAGTTTTTCCTTTTGTCAAATTCTTTACCTTACGAATGGTGCCCGCAGTAGCCTCTTCCATCGTTGCATGAAAAGGTGGATTACAAATACAAACATCAATTGGTTCATCCTTATTCAGTACACTGTAAAACATGTATTTAGAATCTTTTTGAAAACGTGTGACCACCTTTCCTTTTAAAATAGGATTCGCCGCTACAATTTTTTTCACCGTTTTAATCGAAACAGGATCAATGTCCGTCCCCACAAAATCCCAACCATATTCCTTCACGCCAATCATTGGGTAAATGCAAGAAGCACCCACACCAATATCAAGACATTTGATCTTTCTCGGAACTCGTTTCTTCGTATTATAGCTCGCCAATAGGTCAGCGATGTAATGGATGTAATCCGCTCGTCCCGGAATCGGTGGGCACAAATAACCCTCAGGTATTTCCCAAAACTTAATGTCATAATAATGCATCAACAATGCCTTGTTCAACATCTTGACCGCATTAGGGTCAAAGAAGTCAATCGACTCATCTTTGTATTTATTGACAAAAACATAATCCTTTAGCTCAGGACAGGTTTCGGTAAGCAGTTTGAAATCATAGCGCTCCCGATGTTTATTTCGTGGATGGAGTTTCGATTTGATTTTTGGGTGTGTCTTTTTTTTCTCTTGCATGTATGATTTTTTGAAAAGTCCGAAGCCCGAAGACGGAAGACCGAAGTTTCTCGCTGACGTAGCGCTTTTGTATTGATAGTGAAATAAGTTTGAAGACAGAAGACCGAAGTGTCCTGCTAACGTAGCGTCTTTGTATTGACTCTTCGCGAAAGAGGGATTAGCTTAGAAGTTTTATGGAAGTGGGAAGCTTTCGTCTTCTAGCTAGTCTTTTTAAATTGACCTAAGCCAATTCAAAGGCAATCTTCATCATATCCATATAAGACTGCTCGCGATCTTTAGAACTAGCTGCTTCACCAGTACGAATATTATCACTGACAGTCAAAATAGAAAGTGCTTTAGCATTCAAACGTTTTGCTAAAGTGAAAAGAATTTGAGATTCCATTTCTACGCCAAGTATTCCATGCTCCTCCCACTTGTCCCATCGGTGAGGATCACTGTCGTAAAAAGTATCGGTACTAAAAATGGATCCTTGGATCGTATTAATTTTTAATCTTTTAGAGGCTTCGTATGCTTTTTGCAAAAGCTCAAAATCAGCAGTAGCGGCATAATGCATGCTACCAAAGTAAGCACTATTCGCACCAGAATCACCAGAAGCCGACATGGCTAAAATTACCTGACCAACATTAATATCAGTCTTGATGGCTCCGCAGGTTCCAACTCGAATCAAGTTTTTTACCCCATAGGTTTCAATCAACTCATTGACATAAATTGCGGTACTCCCCATTCCCATTCCCGATCCTTGAATCGAAACTCGCTTGCCATTGTAGTATCCTGTATAACCGAGCATGCCTCTTACTTTGTTGTAACAAACTGCATCAGTTAGCATAGTCTCTGCCACGTGCTTCGCTCGATATGGATCGCCCGGAAGTAAAATCGTTTCTGCGATGTCGCCTACTTTTGCTTCTATGTGTATACTTGCCATTTTTTATCGTTTTAATTATTATCTAGTTTTTATTTGTTTGTAAAACCTTGGAACGCGGATTGAACTGATTTCAGCAGATTGAAATAAGTAACGGTACCAAATTATTTAAATAGTTCCGTTAAACTGCTTAGATTTTTTTCATAAAAAGTAACGTAAGAAGTTATACGTCTAACGAAAAAGAATCCGTTCTAATCCACTTTACCTATCCGTTCGATCCGTGTTCCCATCCCCGTCAAGGGTCAACCTAAGCACCATAAGGAACCCAAATATTCTTAATCTGTGTAGCATGTCGCAAAAAGTCAGCACCTTCACCTTCTTCATCATTCATCCAGTTGCGGTATTTACCATAGTTTACCCAAGTGCGCTTCAAGTTATCTGCCGATAAAAATTCAACATCCTTACTACCAGCCTTTGTCCCGAAGTACCAGATACCATCCACATCATCATGCTTGGTCAATACCTGCGTCAACTCCTCTTTGTTACCCGTGATGATGTTGACCGTTCCAGCCGGAACATCTGAGGTGTCCAATATTTGATAAAAATCAGTCGCAGAAAATGGCGCAGACTCAGAAGGAATAACTACTACATTATTACCCATCGTGATGAGCGGAATAACGGTTGAGATGAAACCTAACAATGGATACTCATCCGGGCAAGCAACGGCAATAACACCAATCGATTCCGGCATTGCGAGCGTAACTGCGCGCATGGGAGTATGATGTACATGGCCGTCATATTTGTCAGCATGTGCTGCATAAGTGTAAATTCGATCAATAGAGGTATCTACCTCTTTTAATGCATCTGCTTTGCTGCGACCCGTCATTTGACTAATGCGACCTGCAAACTCGTCCCGACGAATCATCAGATTTTCCGCAAGGTAAAAAAGAACCTGTGCACGGGAATGACCTGTCATACTGCCCCATTTATTTCCTTTGTGCGCTGCTTCCACCGCATTTCTAATATCTTTTCGATTGCCAATAGAAACTTCACCAATGGATTCGCCAGCTGGATTTTTAACGACTTCACTGTAGCCGCCATCAGGTCTTGCTTGCTTCCCTCCGTAATACATTTTAGTAGTACGGTCAATCGTTGGTGTATTTGATTTTTTGGCAACCGCCTTTCCTTTCTTTACTGCAGCACCTATTGGACTAGAAGAAAATTGTTCATCAACTCTTGGCTTCAAATATTCGTACAATCCTTCCTTGCCACCTTCTCGTCCAAAACCAGATTCACGGTAACCACCAAAACCTGCGGCTGCATCAAACACGTTGGTACAGTTTACCCAAACGGTTCCAGCCTTTATTTGTGGAGCGATGTCCAAAGCTAGATTGATATTTTCTGTCCAGATGCTTGAAGCTAAACCGTAGCGCGTATTGTTGGCCAACTTTACGGCTTCCTTATGCGTTCTGAAACTCATAGCAACCAATACAGGTCCAAAAATTTCAACTTGCGCAATGGTAGAAGATGGTGATACATCTGTAAACATGGTTGGTGGGTAGTAGTAACCATCTGTCGGACATTTCCATGATGGTTGCCAAAGCGTAGATCCTTCATCCACTCCCTGTTGTACTAAGTCTTCAATAACTTTCAATTGCACTGGTGCCACTACAGCTCCAATGTCAATGCATTTATCCAGTGAGTTGCCAATGCGGAGTTTTTCCATTCTGGCACGAATCTTTTTATATAGTTTGTCAGCAACTGATTCCTGAACGAGTAGTCGGGAACCTGCGCAACAAACCTGTCCTTGATTAAACCAAATTGCGTCTACAATTCCTTCTACTACAGAATCAAGGTCAGCATCTTCAAAAACAATGAAGGGGGATTTACCACCAAGTTCCAAAGAGATTTTTTTACCTGTACCTGCGGTTGCACGACGAATAATTTTTCCAACTTCAGTAGATCCTGTAAACGCAATTTTGTTTACGTCTTTATGGTTTACCAGTGCAGCACCAGTTGTACCATGTCCAGTTACTACATTTATTACACCGTCTGGCAATCCAATTTTCTGACAAATTTCTGCAAAGAGTAGAGCTGTGAGAGAAGTGAATTCTGCAGGTTTTAAAATAACGGTATTCCCCATAGCAATAGCTGGTGCAATTTTCCAAGACAACATCAGTAATGGAAAGTTCCAAGGAATGATTTGTCCAACTACACCGACTTCTTTATAAGCAGGCATTTCTTTGTCTCTCAATTGTGCCCAACCTGCATGATGATAAAAGTGACGTGCCACCAAAGGAATATCGATATCTCTAGTTTCACGAATTGGTTTGCCATTATCCATTGCTTCCAAAACTGCGAAGAGTCGCGCATGCTTTTGAACTTGTCGAGCCAGTGCATAAAGATATTTCGCTCTAGCGTGGGGGCCTATCTCTATCCATTTTGGCAATGCTTTTTTTGCAGCAGCAACTGCATCGTCCACATCCTTTGCATTTGCTTCAGAAATTTTAGCCAACTTCTTTTTGTTGCCAGGACTAAGGCTGTCAAAGTATTTTCCAGATGCAGGTTTTTTCCACTTACCGTTGATGAATAAGTTGAAACTGCGTTTATGTTTTTCAAGGAATTCAATCGCAACTGAATCGCTTTCAGGGGCAGGTCCGTATTCCATGGTTTGGTATATCTCTTTTATATTCATTTTGTTAAGTATTAAGTTTGATGTGGAGTTCAACATTAGAGCGAAACTCCCCACTTCCTATTTTTAAATGTAAAATGTAAAACCGCAAAATTTAAAATGTAAAAGTGATCGAATACCTATGCCTTCGTATTATTTCGGAAGGCAAGCGCAAGTTCTACGAGAGAAGAGCACTTTTACATTTTCAAATTTATATTTTTCGGTTTTACATTAAAAAAAACTTATGCCTCATACTCGGACTAGGATTCAGCTTGCTTCGCGATGGCGCTTTCCGGTCCCTCCAGCTTCACTAAGCCATCGGGTGTCTATAAGAAGCAGAGTATCTTCCAGTTACATAATGTTCCAATTGTCGTTCAATGTCACCTAAAAGGCTACTTGCACCAAAACGGAAAAGCTGTGGATCGAGCCACTCGTCGCCCAATTCTTCTTTGATGAGGAATAACCAGGAGAGTGCATCTTTTGCAGTACGGATACCACCAGCTGGTTTGAAACCAACTTTGTATCCCGTATGCTCTTCATATTCTCTAATCGTTCGGATCATTACTAAACTCACAGGAATAGTTGCGTTGACCGGTTCTTTTCCAGTACTTGTTTTGATAAAGTCAGAGCCAGCCATCATAGAAACGATAGAAGCTTTTGCGACCTTAGTATAGGTTGGAATTTCGCCAGTTGCCAAAATTGTTTTCATGTGTGCATCACCACAGGCTTTGCGGCAAGCAGCCACTTCATTATATAATTCTTTCCACTTTGATCGAAGAACCAATTCTCTTGAAACAACAATATCAATCTCGGTGGCACCCGCTGCAACTGACAATTCGATTTGTTTTAGTTTTTCTTTGAGTGGAATATTACCTGCTGGAAATCCAGTGGATACGGCAGCGATCGGAAGTTTGCTATCACCAAGTGCAGCTTTTGCATTCGCAATATGATTGTGGTAAACACAAACAGCACCAGTCGTAATATTCAAACCTTGAACACCCATCGCTTCGAGAAGATCTTGACGAACAGGAGCTTTTGCTTTTGCGCAAAGACGGTTGACATTACTAGGTGTATCGTCACCAGCAAGTGTTGTCAGATCAATGAGGGTGATGGCTTTTAGTAACCATGCTGCCTGCCATTGTTTTTTTACTGATCGTCGTTTTCCTATGGTAGCAGCCCGTCGCTCCACGGCAGACCGGTTGATGTTGATCCCTTCAAAGAGATTGGCATCAAATGGAATTCCATCGTTGCGTTTTATGTGCGTAGCGACCTTTTTGTGTACGCCGTTAGATTTCGCTTTTGATTTTACTTTTGCCATGTTTATCGTTTAATACTGGAGTTTTTATTTGAAGTCCGACTCTCTGGTTGTGTTTTAATTTAAACTATTGAGGCTGTGCTCATATTCTCTTAATCTAATGTAGAATTCCTACGAACGTATTTTTTTATGATGCTTCAGTATTTGCATAAATAATGCGACCTCTCTGAGGTCGGAAAAAACAAAACTTGAAAGATCTAAAATAATATGACCTCTCTGAGATCACTTTAGAAGCGACCTCAGAGAGGTCGAATTATTTTAGATAAGGATAAAAAAAATTCTTTCTGACCTCAGAGAGGTCACACTACAAGGCTACGAATAGTTGGTTTTATTTTAATGATTCTTTGACAAATCCCGAGATAGAAGCCAATGATAAAATAAAATCAACCTTTCCTTTGGTCACTTTTGCTTTCATTTTAAGATTGGTCACGTTCTTTGTCAAAGAACGATTTTAATTAAGAATAAAAAATCAGATTGTTCTTGTGTTTAACAAGGTATAGCTTTGAAATTAGCTAACCGTATTGAGTATCAAAGGTTTATTTTGAGGAGCGGTATCACTTATTTGGTAAGCCAAATTTAACAATTCTTTGGCTTTTATGAAGCTAGATTGCTCATTGGAATACAAAATAGCTAAAGGATCACCCTTTTTTACTTGATCTCCGATCTTTTTTTGGAGTAAAATGCCTGCTCCGTAATCAATTATGCTGTCTTTTGTCTCACGACCAGCACCCAAATAGACAGAAGCGAGACCTACCTCAAGGGCGTTTAGTTCGCTGATATAGCCAGATTTTGTTGCTTTAAGCAGTTCAGAGTATTGGCTAGTTGGCAGTGTATCGGGCTGATCAATTTGTGAGACATCACCTCCTTGTACTTCTACTAACTCTCTCAGTTTGTTGAGCCCTTCTCCAGAAGCGATCAATGATTTTAGTTTGGCAACACCTTCATCGTAGGTATTGCAAACCTTGCCGAGTACCAACATATGACTACCTAGTTCAAGGCAAAGTTGGGTGAGGTCTTCAGGGCCATTTCCCTTGAGGGTGTCAATCGCCTCTTTTACTTCGAGTCCATTACCTACGGCGAATCCGAGAGGTTGATGCATCGCAGAAATTACAGCAATGACATTTCGATTCATCTTGGCGCCAATGCTGATCATTATTTTAGCCAAAGTTTTTGCTTCTTCTTCCGTTTTCATAAATGCACCTTCTCCAACTTTTATGTCAATGACAATGGCGTCCGCTCCACAAGCTAATTTTTTGCTCATAATGCTTGAGGCAATTAGCGACATATTATTGACCGTGCCAGTTACATCACGAAGTGCGTATAGCTTCTTGTCGGCAGGAACGAGTTTTGCATTTTGTCCACAGATGGCAATACCATGTTTGTTGATTCTTTCGATAAATTCTTCGCGAGTCATATCAACAGAAAGTCCGCTGATCGATTCCATCTTATCGAGTGTGCCGCCAGTATGCCCGAGTCCACGCCCCGACATTTTTGCAACGGGAACGCCAGCAGCGGCAACGAGTGGGCCTAGCACTAAAGTTGTTTTATCACCAACTCCGCCAGTACTATGTTTGTCCACCTTGATTCCTTTGATAGCAGACAGGTCGATGAGATCGCCGGAGCGCATCATGATGTCGGTAAGTACTGCCGTCTCCTCATTGTTAAGTCCTTTAAAATAAATGGCCATTAGGAAAGCAGAGATTTGATAATCGGGTATACTTCCGGAAACGAATCCATTGATGACTTGTGTGTAATCTTCTTTGCTTAGTTCCTGTCCGTCTCGTTTCTTTTTTATTATTTCTATCATGGTGTTTTTTTGAAAAGATTGGAAATGCTGGAAGTAGGAGTTTGGAGGTGGGGAATTTTCTTTTAACGCGGAGTCACGATCGAGTGAACTTCCCAGCCCTAACTCATTTATTGTAATGCAGAGAAATAACTCTCCCCCTGCGTTCTAAACTCAATTCCTAAAGCTTCAGCAATCGTAGCAGAAATATCGGCAAAAGAATTTCGGATACCAATATTTTTACCACCTTTTATCTTTTTATTGTAGGTAAGAATTGGAATGTATTCTCTGGTGTGGTCAGTACCTGGTGCAGAAGGATCATTGCCGTGGTCAGCAGTGATGATAAGTAAGTCATCATCTCGTAGGCTATTCAAAAGCACCGGGATGTGTTGGTCAAATTCCATTAGGCAATTGGCGTAACCGGGGATGTCTCTTCGATGACCAAACAACATGTCGAAGTCAACTAGGTTTGTAAAAATCAATCCTTTTGATGATGCTTCAATGGCTTTTATTGTAGCGCTGATTCCTTCTAGGTTGTTGGCTGTTTTCGTATATTTAGTAATGCCTTTTTGAGCAAAAATATCGACGATCTTTCCAATAGAAATAACTTCCTTTCCGCTGGCTTCAATCGCATCCAAAACAGTAAAAGGGGGAACTACAGAAAAGTCTTTTCGTCGTGAAGTACGCGTGAAGTTATTTGGCTCACCAATAAATGGACGAGCGATAACACGACCCACTTGATACTCATCTACTAACATTTCTCTTGCAATGGTACAAAACTCGTATTGTTTTTCAATAGGATAAATAGTCTCGTGCATCGCAATTTGAAAAACACTATCGGCTGAGGTGTAAACAATCGGACGTCTGCTTCGTAAATGTTCTTCTCCTAATTCATTGATGATGGTGGTTCCTGAAGCTGATTTATTACCAATGGTTTTTATACCAATAGCTGCTTCATAGCGAGCCATAAATTCTTTTGGGAAACCATTGGGGAAAGTAGGAAATGGTTCTTCTAACACCACGCCTGATATTTCCCAGTGACCAGTAGTCGTATCTTTTCCAGCTGATTGTTCAATTGCTTTTCCGAAACTAGCGGTAGGTGTTGTCGTAGTTACTAATAGATTCGTCGGATCAATGTTGCCTAAGCCCATGGCAATCATATTGGGGATCTGAAGGTCGGGATAATGTTTTGCTATATTGCCGAGGGTATTGGAACCTACATCATTGTAGAGATCGGCGTCTGGGAGTTCGCCTATACCTACACTGTCAAGGACAATCAGAATTACGCGATTAATTTTCATAGAGCGGTATGTTTGATTCTTGGAATTTAGATAAACTTGTATCTGCTAAGGTAACTGTAAATCACTAATTTATTAACTGGATATGAGTCAGATTACTCTTTTGTCACCACATCAGCTAATTCGAGTAGCTTAATGTCTGTTCGTTTTCGAAGTGCCCGATGGAACCAACCTTTGTGGCCCGCACCATAGGTTATGAGGATTCGTTGATTGGAAGTGTTTGGATTGCAAGAGAGGAAGCTGAGTATGCAAAGCAATAGAGGAATGGATGATTTCATGATTTTGTTTGACAGATAATCTTAATAGACTTAAACTCATGTCAATTTACTTATTTTGATTGGTAGAACCAAAGAAAGGAGGCAGGTGTCGAGAAAGTAAAAGATGGCTAAGTGCTTTTGCGAAGTAAGCGATTACGGAGCTAAAGGTTGGCTTACTGAATTAGGTAAATTTAGTAAGTTTGAGAGAGCATTTCTCGCGATTGTATTTTTTGAATCTACATTAAGCAGACAGAGCCACTGAGGGGTTAACTCCCTAGTGTCCCCATAGGAAGATCGCAGATTTTTTAAATTTTTTAGCCTTAAATATTAAACTCTGATGCAGTTTTAATCAAACTCACGGCCTACTGCATTCGGTCGATATTATCATCGACATCTTTATTTTTATAATTCGATTTTGAAATTTTGCCAAAGGAATATCTCAAAGAAAAATTAAGATCACTCGCATTTCCAAAAAAGAGCGTTTCA
>CAKZUK010000071.1 GCA_937921775.1 uncultured Saprospiraceae bacterium | reverse complement strand
GACATATGATGGTTACCACTTTAGCCAGTTAGGAAGATTATTCAACTTATCTCTTAACGTACAGCTTTAAGCACTTACTTATAGCTAGTTAAATTTTATTAAAAATAACCTTGGTCGGCAATGCTGGTCAAGGTTATTTTTTTGTTCAATATGATTGATTGGATTTCGTCGAAAAAGCTTTGAAGGCAATAGACATTGAAGGTCTGAAGAACACAGGACCGCGCCTTCCAGGAGTATCAATAATCTTTTTATGAATTGTCTGCCCTTCCTTCCTTCCTTCCTTCCTAGTGCTGAACAAGCAATATCACATAGCTTCTATTTTTTATTTATGCAGAACGGTCTCTTTTAGTAAATTGTAGTATAGGATTTGTTTGAAGTTATTGTAGATTTCATAGGTTCATAACACCGGCACCTACAACAAAAGCCACAAATACATATCTAGAAGTATAGAAGGCAAGGCTAGGGGAGAGCTTATTAGAAGTCATTGATTTGCCTATTGAATACTTCAATATCTAGCTTTAATCTTTAAAACAAGTCGATTAGAGGGGCATAATATTTTAAACGAATAAAAAAAAAGTAGAATATTAATTTATGTGACTTGATAAAAAAAATGTTTAAAAAAAAATGACAATTGTAATTTAATTGTATTTAAATAAATTGGGAACTGGCTTCCTGATATGAATTAGGCAGAATATGTTAGGCGATAAAAGATATGAGCGCTTATCTTATTATTAAGAAGGGCAAATTAAGCTAATTTGGTTTTATGTATACGTCTAATTTTTATTTATAAGCTAGTGAGGTTTAGGGGATAAATGAATTTATAAAAAATTAAAATAGCAAGAATCACTCATGAAATATTAAGTCGACTTCATTGTTTAAGTTTAAAATTTTTTATTGCAGATTTGTATTTATTATGTTATTTATTTTTTGCTCGTGCTTAAAAATATGATATAATCATCAATAATTGAGATGTTTTTTTTTAGGAATTGTGAAACGAATTTTTATTTATAAAAAAATAGTTATAGTTTTGACATAAGAAACCAAATGGAAGTGTATTCCTTTCGAATTACTTCTCACCCAAATAAAGATCTTATCAGAATATGATAAAGGTCTCAATTCAGATTTTTTAAAATTGTAAAATTTTAAAAATCGTTGATCAAATCTAGTTAGAAGGTGTCGGCTATTTATAGCCGCTGCCTTAAAGTTTAAGGTACAAGTTTGTATCCGCTATTAAATGAGTAGAATTCGTTTTCTACCCATTCGAGTGTATTCGTTACACTGGTAAATTTTTTTCTAAGTTAACTTAACTTAGAAAAGTTATTGTAGTGTTTTTTTGGAATCAAGCATTTTTCTTGAAAAGGGCGAAGCCTGTCCAAAAATAAATATCGTACTAAGTTGCGGTTAATTTTTTAGCCAAAAAGATTAACAAAAATAAATGTCAGTAAATAAGCACTTACATTTATATTACATAGTTTCAATTAAATTTAAAGTTAGATTTTTCAGGGATGTAGAATCAGTGTTATGTAAAAATACGATCCATCCAAAAGAGGCTCAATCTTTTGATATGAGATGGATTATTGAAAAATAAAGTATAGCTTTTAAACCCCAATTATTAGAAACATTATGAGAGTCAATTTTGAAAACCACCTTTCAGCTTCGGAATATAAATGGTTCGCCATTTACTCCAAGTATCGCTGTGAAAAATTAGCATATAATCATTTACTTCGAAAGAAAATTC
Source organism: uncultured Saprospiraceae bacterium (assembly GCA_937921775.1). Classification (GTDB taxonomy): domain Bacteria; phylum Bacteroidota; class Bacteroidia; order Chitinophagales; family Saprospiraceae; genus CALGLS01. The sequence goes on along the minus strand of CAKZUK010000071.1, from coordinate 48,816 downwards.
AGGCTTATCTGCCACTAAGTTTCTATCCCAAACCAGGCTCTACAAAGAAGAGAACTGTAGGGATTCCACTTATTCCCAACTATGTTTTTGTAAAAATTACGAACAAGGAATACGTCAAAGTTTTGGAGACACTACATGTTCAATATTTTTTGAAAATTGCTAACAATTTGATATCTATCCCTGAGGAAGAAATCAATACACTTAAGCGGTTTGTCGGAAATAATGATGTAAAACTGGCCAACAATACAAGCCATCTTGAAAAAGGAAATTGGGTGGAAATAATTTCTGGCCCGCTTTCAGGAGTGAAAGGTATTCTACTCGAAATACAAGGAAAGAAAAACATATCTGTAAAGCTAAATACACTTGGTTTTGCTCTAAATATGGAAGTACCTGTAAGCATAGTAAAAAAGATTTCAAATCCTGATCAGGATCTTTCTCTACAAGCATCGATGTAACGAATTTCAATAACAGACCCCGAAAACTTACACCCACTCATGAATTTAATAATCGCCGCTACTATCACTGCATTCATTATTGTGTTCTTTATCCTCCCTTCTATTATTAAGATTGGTTTGGAAAAGAATTTATGTGATCAACCTAATCAGCGAAGCTCACACAAAAAGAGTACCCCTTCTCTAGGAGGGTTTGCTGTATTTGTAGGAATAATGCTGACTGTGTTTTTCTGGGCTGATGAAATATCTGTATTGTCCAAATATCTGCTTTGTGGAACCTTGATTGTTACGGTAATGGGCTTGAAGGATGATATAGTTACCTTATCTCCTCTGCGAAAAATTTTAGGTCAGATGGTAGCCATTCTAATGTTGATTCATTTTGCAGATGTTAGAATCGATTCCTTCTTTGGCCTTTTTGGGATCGAAGAAATTCCAGTTTTTCTGACTTATATTTTTACACTTATTTTTATGCTGACAATTGTAAATGGCTACAATCTAATAGATGGCATCAATGGTTTGGCAGCAGGAGTTGCTTTAATCACAGCCTCCTTTTTCGGTAGTTGGTTTTATTCTGTTGGCTTACAAGAAGAAACACTGATTGCCTTTACTTTGATAGGAGCTATGTTTGCATTTCTATTTTATAATATCACTCCAGCTAAAATATTTTTAGGAGACACTGGATCTCTATTGATCGGTTTGGTGGCAGCAGTGCTCGGTGTCCAATTTTGGGGATATCAACCTTTTGTAACTGGCAACGCATTTGTTTTTAATAATGCACCCATTGTTGTTTGTTCAGTTTTGATTCTTCCTTTATTTGATACGATTCGAGTATTCTTTCTTCGAATTTATAAAGGTAAGTCTCCATTTCATCCTGACCGTTCGCACCTTCATCATATGCTGATTGATATGGACTTTAGTCATATGAAAGCTACTGCAATATTGATGGGCGTAAATATTGCCTTCATTCTTTCTGCATGTTTATTACAAGGAGTTATTCTTGAAATTCAGTTTTTTGCACTTTTCGGATTGGCAATAGGATTATCTTTCTTAATTAATCAATTTAAGAAAAATTATGATATCGATATGGCTCAGGAAAAGCAATTGTTGAAAGATAATTATGGAAAGTCGGAGACCATTTCTATTAATCGTAAAACAGGGATGACTTCGACTCCCCGGAAATTGAAAATTAGGCTTTAAAAGTTAGGGAGGTCTTATAGTTTATAATGAAGTTGTTCCCCATAACAGATGTCCGCCTTCAGGCGATAAATTTTAACAACTTCAAAATCGCGTTCGATATGTTATTAGATTTTTTTAAACTTAATAAAAAGAAAGCCAATAAAGATTTTAAATTTTCTTTAGGGAGAGATATTCATGCGCATCTTATTCCAGGTGTAGATGATGGCCCTCAAACGATGGAAGAATCTCTAGCTCTCATTCGGGGATTGAATAGTCTTGGGATTAATCATTTGACAGCGACTTCACACATTTATCATCAATATTATCCAAACACAAAGGAAGGCTTACTTGATGCTTTTATCAAATTGAGAGAAGCAATTCTACTTAATGATATTGATATAGAAATTGATTTGGCAGCGGAGTATTTTTTGGATGAGCACTTTATGGACTTGTTAGAAAAGGGAGCCCTATTAGCTATTTCAGACAATTATATTTTAGTTGAAATGCCTTTTGTTGCGATGCCTCCTAATCTTTTTGAGTACTTTTTTGCAATGCAGGTTCATGGCTACAAACCTATTTTGGCTCATCCCGAAAGATATATTTACTTGACAAGTGCTGACTACCAAAAATTATTAGACTTTGGTTGTCAGTTTCAACTGAATTTGTTGTCTTTGGCTGGTTACTATGGCAAACCGGTAGAAAAAAGAGCTTTTACATTATTAGAAAAACAATGGATTCACGCTCTCGGAACGGATGTGCATAATCAGCATCAACTAAGAGCCTTAGAGAAATTATACACAGATCCCAGACTGGCAATTATGAAAGACCGGTATTGGCTTAATGACTTTCTTTGAAATTTATAAAAAGTCAATTACTTAGGGTATTTGTTAAATCAGTAGAATCAAAACAATTTTGTTCCGTCTCTTAGTTGCCAAAACAGAAAACTATGTATCGCTATTTATTTTTTTCATTGTTGCTTTTCTCTTTACTTTTTGGCTCTTGTCGAAATCATCAAGATTTAATTTACTTCCAAAACCTACAGAGCAACCAAGATTCATCCATTTACAAAGTATTAAGATACACTTCACCAGTAATCAACTACGGAGATATTTTATCAATTAGTGTTTACAGTTTTGACCCCAGAGCTTCGATTCCTTTTAATAATAGAACTGCCGGTACCACTGAAACAGAGGAAACAATAACATCTGCGCCTGAATATTTGGTGAATGAAGAAGGTGAGATTAACTTTCCTGTATTGGGAACTATTCGCGTGCAGGGCTTGACCCAAAAGGCTATAGAACAGGAGGTAGAGGAGCGTCTAAAAGAAGGATACGTTAAAGATCCGGTTGTAGATGTTCGAATGGTAAACTTCAATGTTACCATATTAGGAGAAGCGGGGAGTGGTATTTTAGATATACCTAACAATAGACTGAATATCATTGAAGCACTTGCAATGGCTGGAGATATCTCCATTTATGGTGATCGAAAAAATGTATTAATCATTCGTGAACAAGGGGATGAAAGAGCCTTTGCTCGTTTGGATATAACAGATGTTAGCATTTTTAATTCGCCCTATTTTAATCTGCAAAATAATGATATTATTTATCTGGAGCCAGTTAAATATAAAACATCCGATGAAAATCAAGAACGTATAAGCAAGACAATAAATTTTGCAACTATTTTTGTTACAACTGCAACGCTGATCTTAACGTTAACTAGATTGTAAACACAATTTTGAACACCTGCTTACTAAACTTTAATAACGCAATAATTTTATCTATTAGCCCATTTTAATTTAATTTTTCTATTGAATAAGTTCCTCATGCTCTCACTCTCAGAGCGAATCTTTATATACCCTTTTATTGATATAAAGAAATAGAAAAAATTTCCTCATTGTCCTTACTGTTATCAATAACAAGCAGCCTTTACTCTAAGTAAGGGCTTGTCGTTATTCCCCAAAGTGGACTATTTTAATAATACTCCCATGAAAAAAGAAATAAACTTCATAACGATTCGACCAGCGGATCTCGCCAAAAGATTACTGAAAAACTGGTACTGGTTTGTCTTACTTGCTGGCTTAGGTTACTGGGGAGCTGAATTGTTTCTCGAATTCCAAACCGAGTTGTATGAAATTGAAGCTAGCCTTAAAATCAAAGAAGAAGAAGAAAATATTGGGCGTAAAGCCATTGTTCAAGATATGGGCTTTAATGAAAGTATTAATCTAGAAGATGAAATATTCACTTTAAAAGCAAGCCCTTTGATGAAAAAGGTAGTGGAAAATTTAAAATTGGATGTTACCTACTTTAGTGTTGGTAAATTTAAAGAAACCGAGTTGTACGACAAAAGCCCTGTGAAAGCTGCGGTAGTTGGCAATAAAGAATTGGCTGAAGGGAGGTCCCTGCATATTGCTCCTTTGGATTCAACTAATTTTTACTTGATACTGACTAATCCTGCCAAAGATACCTTGTCCAAAAGCTACGGCAACATCTTTACACTAGATGGGATAGACTATATTGTAAATCGAGAAAATAAATTTGAGAAAAACCTTAAAGTCTACTTTTTAAGACCAGACGAAGTAGCCGAGTATTACTCTCAGGAGCTCGCTATTTATCCGATTGGAAGAACTAAGATATTAAACTTTTTACTGGTAGAGGCTGTTCCGCAAAAGGGTATTGATTTGATTGAAAAACTTATTGAGTATTATGGAGCATCAATCGTAGAAGAAAAAAACGAATCAGCTAGAAAGTCACTTTCGTTTATTGATGAAAGGTTGTCTTTTATCACGGAGGAGTTATTTAGAGCAGAGCGAAATGTTGAATCTTATCAGAATAGAATTCACGCGCCTTTGGGTATTGAGAATATTGCCGCTAAATATAGCATGGAAATAGAATCATCTAACCTTGGAATCGCAGAGCTAAGCAGTCGGAGAGATTTTCTGACAGATTTATTAAGCTTTATTAATAAAAAAGAGAATGAGTTCTCCTTCCTAACTGTTCCTTCAGAAGCCGGTGGTGAAATGGTGAACTCATTAGTTGCTCAATATAACAAGCTGATAGTGGACCGTGAAGAATTGTTGCTTTCTGCAGACTTGGGCAACCCTTTTGTCAAACTGATGGATGAACAACTGGGAACCATCAAAAGTAGCCTTCGAGAAAGTGTCAATATATTGGTGACAGATATTTCCAAAAAAATAGGCAACCTAAACGCAACGCTAGCTCCGGCTATCGCAAACCTAAACGCGATCCCACAGCAACAACGAGAGTTGGTTACCATCACCAGACTTAAAAATAGTAAGGAAGAACTTTACATGTATCTGCTAGAAAATAGAGAAAAAGCAGGTTTGTCTATTGCTTCTCAAACGATAAACTTAAAAGTTATAGATCCGCCAGCCAACATAGGATTGGTGTCTCCCATCTATCATTTTATTTATACCATTGGAATTCTATTAGGCTTGTTACTTCCTCTCGTATTTATTGTAGGATCTGAATTTTTGGATGATACGATTCATTATGAAAAAGATATTAAAGAGTACACGGATACTCCATTCTTAGGAAACATTGGATTGGCATCTAATAAAAAGGAATTGGTTGTTGTAAATGGAAGTCGGTCAGCTATTGCTGAATCTTTCCATTTGTTGAGAAGCAATCTCCAATTCATGACACCAAATGATGCTAAAAGTCAGGTGATCATGTTCACCTCTAATGTAAGTGGAGATGGTAAAACTTTTATAGCGTCCAATCTAGGGGCAAGCCTTGCTCTTGCGGGGAAAAAGACAATCCTTGTAAGTTTCGATTTGCGGAAACCAAAGTTGGCAAGCTACGTCAGTGGCGCAAAGTCAGAAGTAGGAGTGAGTAATTTTTTAATGAATCCTAAATCTAGAATTTCAAAATTAATAAATACAGTCGATGGCTTTGAGAACTTATATTTTATTGGAAGTGGACCAATACCTCCAAACCCAACCGATTTAATTCACAAAAATAGGACTAAAGAACTATTCGATTATTTAAGAGCGAATTTTGATATGATTTTAGTAGATACGGCTCCGGTTGGATTGGTATCAGATGCATTGGCACTCAGCAAACATATTGATGCATCCATTTTTATTATGCGCTATAAGCTAACTAGCCTAGGCCAAATTTCACTCGCAGACGAATTGTATTCAAGTAAAAAACTTCCAAACTTATCCATTGTACTAAACGGTATCAAGAAACGTCGATACGGTTATGCTTATGCTTATGGAAGTGATTATGGATATGGTTACTATAATGAAGAAGTACCAAAGTGGAAACGATGGTTTAGCAAAAAAGAAAAGACTAAGAACGTAACTATAAAAACTCAAAATACAACAGGGAATAAGTATAAAAAAAGAAATAATAAGAAGAAAAGAACTAATGTAAAAACACTTAGGTAATTCCGAAAATTACTTAAATCTAAAAAAAAAAACCAAATGAGAATTTTATTAACCGGAGGGGCTGGGTTTATCGGCTCTAATTTAGTGAAAGCCTTGCTTGAGCACAAGCAAGTAGAAGTTGTCAGAGTCTTAGACAACTTGATGACAGGTCAGTTTTCCAATATCATGGAGTTTTCTGATCACCCCAAATTTGAATTTGTTCTTGGAGATATCCGAGACATTAATGTAATGAGAGATGCTTGTAAGGATATGACGATCGTATCTCATCAGGCGGCACTCGGATCAGTGCCTCGTTCTATCAACGATCCGATTACCACCAACAATATTAACATCACAGGTACACTCAACGTATTTACTGCCGCTAAAGAAGCTGGAATAAAAAAGATAGTGCATGCCTGTTCTTCTTCCACTTATGGCGATAGCAAAAAAATGCCAAAAGTTGAGCAGGAGATTGGTAATCCCTTATCTCCTTATGCTGTAACTAAACTGGTCAACGAACTTTATGCAACCGTTTTTGCAAGTACTTATGGTATGCAATTTATTGGACTGCGTTACTTCAATGTTTTTGGACCTAAGCAAAATCCAAATGGGGCTTATGCAGCAGTTATTCCACTTTTCATCAAAAAATTATTGCTAAACGAACAAGTTACCATTAATGGAAACGGCTTGCACTCCAGAGATTTCACTTATGTTGATAATGTAGTTCAAGCCAATATCAAAAGCCTTTTTGCAGGAAGTCCAAAAGCTTGGAATCAAGTTTATAATGTGGCTTATGGACAGCGAACTGGTTTGTTGTCACTCTATAAGGCTATAAAAGAGATCACAAAAGCTGATGTAGAACCGATTCACGGCCCAGCTCGATTGGGTGATGTAAAACATTCATTAGCAGATATTACTAAAGCCAGAACATTATTAGGTTATGACCCAAATGTTTCACTAAAAGAAGGTCTGAAAGAAAGTGTTAAATGGTATCAAGATCAACTTACTGTAAAGGTGTAATTATGAACATGAATACGACTCAGAAGCTAGAGGAATTGTCCTCACTCGCATTAGAAAAAGAAAAAGAAGAGTGGACGGAGGTCATCAAACCCAAAGTAGGCTGGTTTGAACTCAACCTAATTGAAATTTGGAATTATAGAGATCTTTTAATGTTGTTTGTAAGAAGAGATTTTGTTTCTATTTATAAGCAATCCATTTTAGGTCCAGTATGGTTTTTTATTCAACCCTTGTTGGCGACTTTTGCTTTTACTATTCTTTTTGGTCGAATAGCAGAGATGTCAACAGATGGGCTTCCTTTGATTTTATTTTATATGAGTGGTATTACTCTGTGGAATTACTTTCAGGATTGTTTTACCAAAACCTCCAATACATTTACGTCTAATGCCAGTATTTTTGGAAAAGTATATTTTCCTAGAGTAATCGTTCCTTTGTCTGTGGTCATTTCCAACCTAATAAAATTCGGATTGCAGTTTATATTTTTATTACTCTTTTGGTTGTACTTTTTTAAAATCGATGGCGCACAAATTTTTATGCGAAAAGAAATTTTGCTTTTCCCTTTTCTTGTTGTCTTGATGGCTGGAATGGGGCTGGGCTTAGGAATGATCATTTCTTCTTTGACCACCAAATATCGTGACTTCCAATACATGCTCACATTTGGTGTGCAATTATTGATGTACGGCAGCCCCGTCATCTATCCTGTTTCTTCCTTGCCGGAAGAGTATAAATATTTTATTCTTGCCAACCCGATGACAGGTGTTATCGAAGCATTTCGGTATGGGCTACTTGGGACAGGATCCTATGAGTCAGGCTATCTGATTTATAGTTTTGTCTTTACCGTCGTAGTTCTTTTTCTTGGCTTGTTGGTTTTTAATCGTGTACAAAAAAACTTCATGGATACAGTATGAGTGATATAGTATTAAAAGTCGAAAACGTCAGCAAGCAATACCGATTAGGTTACGTAGGAACTCAGTCTCTAAAGGATGACCTTATTCGCCGCTGGCACAAAATAAGAGGATTGGATGACCCATTTCTCAAAATAGGTGAAAAAAATGAACGCACTAAAAAGTCGAATTCTGATTACGTCTGGGCTTTGAGAGATCTCAACTTTGATGTAAGGGAAGGAGAGGTGCTAGGGATCATCGGTAAAAATGGTGCTGGAAAATCAACGCTACTCAAATTACTTTCCAAAGTAACCGGCCCTACCACTGGCAAGATTAAAGTCAGTGGTAGGATTGCCAGTTTACTGGAAGTCGGAACAGGTTTTCATCCCGAATTGACAGGGAAAGAAAATATTTTTCTCAATGGTGCTATCCTGGGAATGACTAAGAAAGAAATCAAAAACAAATACGACGAGATTGTTGATTTCTCTGGAGTAGAAAGATATCTGGATACTCCAGTAAAACGTTATTCTTCAGGGATGTATGTACGTTTGGCTTTTGCAGTAGCAGCACACCTTGATCCAGAAATATTAATTGTAGATGAAGTGTTGGCAGTTGGTGATGCAGAATTTCAAAAGAAAGCCATCGGAAAAATGCAGGACATCAGCAAGGAGTCTGGAAGAACTGTTTTGTTTGTTAGCCACAACATGGGATCGATCAAAAATATATCTACTCGGGGCTTACTTATGAAGCATGGTGGAATTGAAATGATGGGCAATATCGATGATGTACTTGATTGCTATTTGAAGAGTGAAGAAAATGTCGAGCAAAAAAAGGCCGGCAATATTGTTGACCGATCGGGGAGTCAAAGTGTTACGTTTAATGAACTAACTTTTGAAACTGGAAGAAAAGGCGTAGCAGATACGATCTTTACTGGCGACGATATGATTTTGAATTTCAAACTAAAAGTAACTGACAAATCAGTTAAGAAAATAAATATTGGTTTTTCAATTCATAATGCTTGGGGCGATCGCCTCTGTGTTTTGTATAGTGGATATCAAGGCGTTTTTTATGATGCGAATGAGGAATACCTCCATATCAAGTGCCAGTTAAACCATCTTGATTTTAGTCCAGGAAGTTACACGGTGATTGGTAGAATTGAAGCCAATGGCCTTGAAGCAGACTGGCCTAAAGAATCAATCGGCACCTTTAATGTTATTATGGGTGATTTTTATAACACGGGGTCTTTGGGATTTGTTTCCGAAAGGGTACCGGTATTAGTAAAAGGAGAATGGGCGTGAAATTACAAAATCGAAAATACCTCTTGCAATCACAATTTGCATGGAATGAAAAAATCTACTTGCTGCTCCATTCATTAGGAGAACGCATTTCCTTTGGGGGAGGTATCTCTGCTCTAATTCCTAAGTGGTTTATTACCTCTAGGAAAGCATTTAATCATTTGATAGAGAATGGATATGTTTTAAAGAAACACGGCTCACTCAATACAGTAGATGTCGGGATCAATGGACATAATTACTCTATTTCATTAAGAAGAAATTCTTCTGATGTTCTAGTTTTTGATCAAGTTCTTTTGGAAAAAGAATATCAGGTAGTGGTGGACCTTTTGAAAGAGAATAATATGCGGTGTGACACGATCGTTGATGCAGGTGCCAATATCGGATTGACTTCTCTTTACTTAAAAAGTATTTTTCCGAAGTCAGAAATTTATGCAATAGAACCCAATAAGGAAAACTTCAAAATTCTAGTTAAAAATATTGAGGATAATCAAATAGAAAACAGTCGACTTTCTGATAAAGCGATCTGGAACAAAGAGACAAAGTTGATTCCCGTTACATTCAGAGATGGTTTGGATTGGTCGTTTTCTCTTGAAGAATCTAATGGAGAGGAGACGAGCAATGAATATTTTGAAACGACAACGATTCCCACTATTTTAAGAGAGACGGGTTGGCAAACTATTGATTTATTAAAAATAGATATCGAAGGTGGTGAGGCCAAACTTTTTGAGGATCCGGAAGAAGTAAAGCAGTGGCTCTCAAAGGTACAAGCTATCGTCATTGAGATTCATGATGAGCTAGGTGTAAGACCTAAAATATTGTCAATATTAGAAACAAGTGGTTTCTCCCTTTTTGACCATGGTGAGCATACGGTTGGCTTGCGAATTTAAGTACTTTAACTAAGAAAACGAAAAAGATGAATGCTACAAAACTCTCTGTAATTATTTGCACCTACAATCCTCGAAAGGATTACATGCAAAGAACACTTGACTCAATAAAAAAGCAGGACTATCCTCAATCTAAATTCGAATTGCTAATTATTGATAATGCCTCAAAAGAAAACCTAAAAGATACCTTAGACCTGACTTGGCATTCCAATGCTCAAGTAATCAGAGAAAATAAGCTAGGCCTCACACCCGCTCGTTTGCGAGGGATAAAAGAAGCTCAAGGCGAGATTATTTTATTCATTGATGATGATAATGTTTTAAACGAAGATTATCTATCCATTGGAATGAAAATACCCATAGAAAATCCGTCCTTAGGATCTTGGGGAGGCCGTTTGAAAGGAGAATTTGAAGCAGAGGTACCTCCCCAATATCAAAAATATTTGTGGATGCTCGCAGTCATAGACCAAGATCGAGATTACTGGTCAAATGTATATGGACTTGATAATTGTATGCCTACGGGGGCTGGAATGTTTTTGAGAAAGGAAGTAGCAATAGATTACCTCCACAAAGTACAGAATGATCCTATCCGTTTATCACTAGATCGAAAAGGGAATTCACTTTCTTCCTGCGGAGATATTGATATGGCCAGATGTGCACTTGACCTCGGATATGGTATCGGAACCTTTGTCAGTTTGAAGTTTACACACTTAATCCCAGAGGGAAGATTGAAAGAAGAATATCTAGTAAAACTAGCTTCGGCAAATGCTTATTCCAAACCAATTGTAGATGCCTTGCGAAAAGAAACTAAGAACATTATCCCTCGATTGAAAAAGCCACGGACGATCGATAAGGGGAAACGAATTTTAAAGAATTTACTCTCTTACGAATCATTCGAGTCTAAAATTTTTGCAGCACAGCAGGATGGCTTGAAAAAAGCACTGGAAGTTATACGGGGGATGGAAGCGGTGTAAATTCCAATTTATACTCCAAGCCTAATTTCATTTCCAAGTTCAAATTCAAGTTCAATTTTTATGAAAATACTCTACGATTTTCAAATATTCAAAGAACAAAAAGTAGGCGGAATTTCACGATACTTTTTTGAGCTAATGGGACAATTTGATGCTAGCAAAGAAACCAGCGTTTTATTCCCCCTCCTTTCATCATCCAATTATTACCTTAAAAAAGGATATTCTTTGAAAAGCCTCTTACGTAAAATTGATGATTACGAATTTAAAGGGAAACAAAGACTTAATGGATTTTTGAAATCATTGAGTGAAAGCAAACTTCAAAAAATTGCCCAAAACCGAAATTATGATCTTTTTCATCCTACTTATTACTATAACTTTCCTTCGGAAGAAATAAGGCCATATGTGATCACGGTGCATGATATGATTCACGAACTTTTTTGTGAGGAGTATGAAGAGTTGAATGGACGAGCGTTTATGAATCGAAAAAAGGAAGTCATTCAAAATGCAACTAGAATAATTGCTATTTCTGAACAAACAAAATCTGATTTGTTGTCGATTTATGGAAACGAATTGGAGAAAAAAATCGATGTAGTGTATCATGGAAGTCCTTTTACACTGAAATCTGAAATAAAAGAAAAAGCTTTAATCGATAAAAAATATATCCTCTTTGTTGGCGCACGAAAATTATATAAAAATTTTACACGCTTCTTTAAGTCGATTGCTCCTTTGTTAAATGAGGAGATGCATCTAATTTGTGTCGGTAATGATTTTGAAGAGGAAGAAAAAAAACTTATTGCATCTTTCGGATTAAGTAATTGTGTTGTATCTCAAAAGGTGAGCGATCAGGACTTAATAAGTTTGTATCAACATGCTCAACTCTTTGTCTTTCCTTCACGCTATGAAGGATTTGGATTTCCAATTTTAGAAGCTTTTTCTTGTGGATGTCCAGTTGCCTCAAGCAATAATTCATCACTCTCAGAAATAGCAGGAAATGCAGCCGCTTTCTTTGATCCAGAAGAAGAAACCTCGATTTACGAAACCGTAAAAAAGGTCTTAGAAAATCCCTCTTTGAGAAACGAATTGAAAACGAAGGGCTTTCGTAGACTTAAATTTTTCTCTTGGGAGAAATGCGCAGAACAAACCTTAGGTTCTTACCAAAAAGCCTTAAACTAAATTAAAAAACCATGGGACTATTAAAAGACCTTCCAGTAGTAAAAAGCCTTGGCTGGCCTTGGAATGAAGAAACACCAACTGAACTTTATAAAGACCATAAAGAATGGCCTAAAATATCAATAGTAACACCAAGCTATAATCAAGGAATGTTTGTAGAAGAAACGCTTCGTTCGGTGCTACTACAAAATTATCCAAACCTAGAATACATCGTGATTGATGGAGGAAGCTTGGATAAAAGTAAATCGATTATTCAAGCATATGATCCTTGGTTGACGCATTGGGTTTCGGAAAAAGATAATGGACAAAGTGATGCCATCAACAAAGGTTTGATGTATTGCAACGGAGAAATTTTTAATTGGATCAACTCAGATGACCTATACACGCCAGGTGCATTGTATCAGGTAGGGAAGGCCTACCTTGAAAACGAATTTGATGTATACGCTGCTTATTCCCACCATTTTAAATGGGTAAGTAGAAAAATAACTTTTCCGAATGACCGGATACCTATCCTTAAAACATTGGAAAAAACAATTGCTTATCATTATTATAGTCAGGTTGGTACCTTCTATAAAAAATCCATTTTTACGGACTTTGGTGGTGTAAACGAAGAGAAACGATATGTGATGGATGTGGATTTATGGCTAAAGTATTTACTCCGTAAAGGAACCCTGAAAGATGTGGTTTTAAGCGAAGAGCTAGTCGCATTATTTAGAATTCACGATTTGTCAAAAACGGGAAGCGGGCTTGAAAAATTTGAAAAAGAAGCAGCTCGTATGATGTACAATATCACCAGACAATGCAAGGCTCCTTATTATCTTTTGGAAGAACATATTAATAGACATCAAAGGTGTAATTACAGTGAGGAGGAATTGGAGATCGACCCTAACGTGAATAAGCGCGCCCTTTCGGCTAATTATTATAGAAGATATCCAGAATACTTTTATGAAAAAAAGGACTACCACCTGTTGAGGCTTTCATTGCTTTACCTATTGGGGACTTCTTTCAGCTTTTGGACTAAAATTAATTTGACTCTTTTTGTAAAATCATTTTTTATTCCGCATGGTGTTTTGAATTATTTTAGAAATAAAAAAAATAAATTAAGTACTGGGGCATAATTGACTTCACATTAATAGGTGAATGATCTTAATACTAATATTTGAGAGACTAGGACTAAAGGACTCAGCGATTAAACGATTAATAGTCTTGTCTTTTAGCGAAAAATAATATAGCTAATTTAGGAAGCAAACGTTCCAATTCACATTCCAATTCACATTCCAAATGTTGTTCAACTCCATTGAATTTGCATTCTTTTTACCCATCGTTTTTATTCTATATTGGTATTTGTTCTCTACAGATACGGATGGAGAAGAAAGGTCTACGAGTAAATTAAAATTGCAAAATTTTCTGATAGTTCTAGTGAGTTATGTGTTTTATGGCTACTGGGATTTTCGATTTTTATTCCTAATATTTTTTAGCTCCTTAGTTGATTTTTCTTTGGGTTTGCAGCTGCATAAAACTGCGGAAGTCAAACAACGAAAATTACTGTTGGGCCTCAGTATTTTTACCAATTTAGGAATACTTGGATATTTTAAATATTGCAATTTTTTTATTGATAATTTTGCTCAAATGTTGACTAGCCTTGGTTTGCAAGTAAATACTTGGAGCCTAGCGATCATCTTACCAGTGGGCATTAGTTTTTATACTTTTCAGACCTTAAGTTACACGATTGATGTGTATCGAAAGCAGCTAAAGCCAACCCATGATATTATCGCTTTTTTTGCCTTTGTAAGCTTTTTTCCGCAGCTCGTTGCCGGACCAATTGAGCGAGCTAGTCACTTGCTGCCTCAGTTTTATCGATCAAGGAAGTTTAATTATGTACTGGCAGCAGATGGAGCCCGTCAGGCACTTTGGGGTTTGTTTAAAAAAGTAGTGATTGCTGATTCCTGTGCGCTTTATGTCAATGATATTTTTTCAAATTATGAAACATTACCTGGGCCAGTTCTCTTGTTGGGAGGCGTACTTTTTGCCTTTCAGATTTATGGTGACTTCTCAGGATACTCTGATATTGCGATAGGTATTTCCAGAATCTTTGGCTTTGACCTTAAGCGGAACTTTGCCTTTCCATACTTCTCAAGAGACATAGCAGAGTTTTGGAGAAGATGGCACATCTCTCTGTCGAGTTGGTTTAGAGATTACTTGTACATCCCATTGGGAGGGAGTAGGGGAGGCAGGCTGATTGCGCTACGAAACATCTTTATCATTTTTATAGTAAGTGGGTTTTGGCATGGATCAAACTGGACCTTTATTTTCTGGGGATTTCTCAATGCACTTTATTTCGTCCCACTTTTTTTATTTGATTGGAATAGAAATAATATTGGCACGGTTGCTCCAAATTCTTGGTTCCCTTCTTTTCGAGATTTTTTAAATATAGGATTGACCTTTTTTCTTACAGTCATTGCTTGGATTTTCTTTCGCTCCGTTTCATTGACGGATGCCTTTGCCTATCTTCAGCAGATGGCGACTCATAGTTTCGGTAAACAATATTTGGTGGATACCTTTAATTATGTCTACTATGAAATATTTGCAATTGGTGGTTTGTCCTTGTTTCTTTTTATAGCATTCATGTTAGTCATAGAATGGTTGCAACGAGAAAAAGAACATGGTCTTGAGCTGTCGTTATTGGTGCCAATGAATTTTGTTGGTTTGAAAAAATCACAATTTATGGCCTATCGATGGTCAATATATTTAGGATTGATTTCTATGATTTATTTTTATGGAAAAGTGAGTACCGAGTTTATTTACTTTCAGTTTTAAAAGAGACAGGGTAAACTAATTTCGTCAAACTAATAGCCAATGAAGCCTCTACATCAATTTACCTTAAAGTTTGTTTTAATCGGAGTCATTGCTGTTTTTATTTTACCCTTGTTGGCACATAATTATAAAGTTCAGGTAAATGGAAAGGAAGTATACGCTGCGATAAAAAAAAGTCAACAAAGACAAGCTAAAACCAAGACACTACTCATCGGGGACTCTGTAGCCAATCAATTGTTCAACAATGAATCAACCAATGGTGTAGTCAATTCACTGGCTTGCAATCAAGCCGTATCGATGGTGGGGCATTATCTATTGCTGAAAGAATATTTAGAAAACAATGATGATGTTGATCAGGTCGTTTTATTGTATCATCCACAAAGTTTTGCTAACAATCTAGACCAGGAATTTACCTTTCATTATTTTCTAAAGCCATTTAACAAAAGGAAAAATAAAAAAGAATTTACAGAATTGGTCAAGCAACAGATCAATGAAATTCCTTATCATTTTGTGAGTCAGGTTCCATTGATTTTGAGAAGCAACTTCTCTCCTGCCTATGAAGGAATAATGCGCCCTTGGGCTGATATCTTTTCTCCCGTTTCTAAACAGTATTTGCAGAAAATGGAAAATCTAACTTCTGCAAAAGAAATAAAATTTATTATAACTGCTCCTCCAGTGAGGGCTTCCATGCAAGATAGTATCAGTCTAATTGATAGAAATATTTTAGCGGAAGCTGGCTTATTACCTTTGCTCAATGATTATTTGAATAGCATTCAATATTCCGAAGAAAAGCATTTTGTAGACGATATTCATTTTAAAGAGCCAAGCGATTTTCGTGCACTGGTTCAATTGTAACATGACCAAATGAAAAACAAAAAGAAAATACTACTCTTGGGTAATGATGCTTCCCTTACCGGAGCTCCCATCATTTTTAAACAATTGATGAGCTATCTCGTCAATGAACAAAATTGGGAGGTGAAAATACTCCTAATGAAAGGAGGGCAGCAGTTAGAGGAATTTAAGCAATTAGGGGATGTCTATATTAAAGAATTTAATGTCAATGAATCGAACTTTTTTCAAAAAATGCTTATTCGGCTTTTACCTGTTTATCGAATTAGAAATCGTTACCTGAAACTACAACTAGAAAAATTTAATCCAGATGTTGTTCTGTGTCACACTATCGTAACAGGGCCATTGCTCGATCTGATCGAAGGAATAAAAGCGCCAGTATTGACTATGGTATATGAACTGGAATACGTAATCAGACTTTTCAATGACCTTGGAATGAATGATTCTCGAAAAGTAATCCAAAGGTCAGATTACTTCTTAGCTGCTTCTGATGCTGTAAAAGATAATTTGATTTTAAATCATAACATATTTGCAGACAATGTCGAAACCGTTTATAACTCTAATTCACAATACCAAGCTTTAAAGGAAGAACCAGATGGAACATGGCGAAGAAGGAATGGAATACCCAAAGATGCCTTTGTCGTAGGAGCCTGTGGCTGGCCTAGTTGGAGGAAAGGAACGGATTTGTTTTTAAGCGTAGCCAAGGAAGTGAACGATTTAGTACCCAACAAAAAATTCTTTTTCGTTTGGCAAGGAGGAAGTAGAAAACAGGCTGACTTTATCCAATTCGAAATAGAGGCTAAAAAGTTAGGTGTTGAGGATATCACCTTGATTATCCCTGAGGTGTCAGATACACATGAATTTTATAACAACATAAACGTGCTTCTGTCTACTTCGCGTGAAGAACCTTTTGGGACCGTATTATTGGAGGCGGGTATGTACCGAAAGCCAATTGTAGCATTTGAAAATGCAGGTGGTGCTGAAGAAATATTAAACAAAAGAAGAGGACTTTTAGTACCCTACGGAGATGCTCGTGAAATGTCAAAAGCGATATTTAAGTTAGAGGGTGATAAGGAATTGAACAAAGAATTAAGTTCTAATTTTTTTCTATTTCTAATGGGGCTTAAAAATAATGACAGTAGGAAAAAAGTAGCCGATATTTTGCAGGGACTATCTTCACAAAATTCTCTAGTAAATGAAATACATTAAGTTTATTCAGAAAGGCGAAAAAATGGTTCGTCGTTTTCCTGAAAATTATGTAGACGGAGATTTAGACTTTTGCAAAGATCAATTTTCTTATCAGAGTTATGATGTGAGGTTGTATGAAGTTAGAAATTGTTTGCTCACAGCCAGAGGATTTGTCTATGAAAATAGGTTTAGCCTAGTAGAAGAATCCTTAGTAGTACCAGATTCAGTGAAAGGGAATGAGTTGAAAGGGCTTAATAAAAAAACCTTTCAGTTCTTGAAAAAATTTATTCTCAAAAAGAAAAACTTAGATCTCAAAAAGAAATACCTCATTGCTTTTGATGATTGGAGTTCATCACATTATCATTGGGTTTGTGAATGCATGTGTCGCTTGTTTTCAGTAAAAGATATTTTGCCAGATTATATCATCATCCTTCCTGATACAAACTATGTGAAAAGAGTAGGCCTCAAGTTTTTAGACTTACTAGATTTACAACCAAAGGACATTGTTTTTATAAAAGAGGAAGAAATGTTTTATGCAGACTACGTTTCTATTGTTACTCGACCTTGTCACACCGGCTATATTAACGACCCTTTGATCAAGAAAATGCAAGCTACTATTTTTGAAAAAATAGGAAATAAAAAAGATGATTCGCTTTCCCGATTATATGTTTCAAGAGAAAGAGCCAGTTATCGTAAAATACTGAATGAAACGCAGCTGCTACCTCTGATAAAAGAATATGGTTTTGAGATCATTCATTTCGAAGATTTTTCCTTTGAAGAACAAGTTAAATTGGCAAGCAGATGTGGAACCCTTATGTCGATACATGGAGCGGGTTTGACCAACATGATTTTTATGCCTCAGGCTAGTTCCGTGATTGAATTTAGAAGAGACAAAGTTTATCACAACCAATGCTACTGGCATTTGGCAGACGCACTAGGACATAATTACTATTATTATTTTGGACAAGCAGATAGTGAGCAAGTGATTGAGGGAAATGGCTGTAACCTTACTATCGATGTTAATAAATTTGAAAAAATGCTGACAGTACATTTTCCCTCAGCTAGTTAAAAAATTTGCATTAAGCACTTACTTAAAATCAATTTTCACTTTTAATTTTCTTTATCTCAACTTTGAAAAAAATACACACGATAACCCCAGACTTTCCAATACTGAAAATACCTAGTCAAGCACAAAAGGGAGAGGAATCCTATTTCAACTATAAAGTAGACAAACAAGACGAGCTCTCTATTCTACAAGGAAAGCACATCTTTATTGATGAGAATGGCTACGTATTTAATCGCTATGAAATTTTTCCTTGCTCATTTTTTCTTAGAACAAAATTAGCTTGGCTTCCTTCTTTCAAGCATATCCAAAAGAGTTTACTTGAAAAAAGGAAAATTAAAATTGATGAAGGTATTTGGATTTATGACATTTGGACACCAGGATACTTTCATTGGTTTGCCGACGCTTTACATCGATACTTTCAGATTGTAAATAAACTACAACGAAAACTTCCGTTAATATTACCAGCGGAATTAAAAAACCAAAAATATATTACCGACTCTCTTGAACGTTTAGAAATCAAAACATTTTGGATTGAATCCGGAACCTTAGTTTCTGTTGGAGTTCTTTACACAATTGATTATTTACATTGTCCAGGAACATTTACTCTTGGGGCAATGAAAACATTGAGATCTAAAATTTTAGATCAACAAGCTACCAAAAATAATGATCGTCATCGGAAAGTATATATCTCCAGAGCTAAAGCAAAAATTAGAAAGATTGAAAACGAAGAAGCGCTGATCCCGATGCTAAAAGATGTCGGATTTGAAGTTTTCTACCTCGAAAATTTACAGTGGGAGGGGCAAGTAGAATTGTTGGCTTCCGCAAATGTTTTGCTGAGTTTGCATGGCGCCGGATTGACTAATATGATGTGGATGCCACTCGGAAGTCAGGTCATAGAACTGAGAATGAAAGGCTCCTTCGAGCAATGGGCTTATTACGAAATGGCTGCTTCTTTCGATCACCAATACCATTACTTGTTATGTGAGCCTCAAAGAGAAGGCTTAGATCCACATGATGGGAATGTGACCGTCAATGTATCTGAACTTAATCATCTGTTGGAAAATTTGACTAAAAATGCCTTCAATTCCTAAAGTTTTAATCTCTCTCTTAAATTGGAATCAATACGAATACACCATTCAATGTATTCATTCTTTGAATAAGTTGGCGTATAAAAATTTTGAAATACTCGTCGTTGATAATCTGTCAGCTAATGATTCTACCGCTCAAATTAAAAAAGCATTTCCTTCGATAAATATCATTGAACTCCAGTCTAATTTGGGATATGCTTATGGACACAGCAAATCAGTAGACTACGCTGACAAACATAAATTTGACCTGATCTGGATAATAAATCCCGATTTAATCGTTCATCCCAATTCATTAAACACACTGGTTGAAGCTTACCTCAAATATCCAAAAGCGATCTACGGAAGCGTAACGGTTAATGATTTTGACGAACAAAAGATAAACTTTGGAGGCGGTCATGAAATGGCAAATGGGAAAGAAACTTCCAGTTATAATTTTTATGAAAACAAGAAGCTTAGCAACATTAAAAATAAACTAAGAGAAGTGTCTTCTGTAGAAGGTAGTTCCATGATGATTCCACTTGCTGTCATTAAAGAATTTGGATTTATGGATACCTCGTTTTTTATGTATGTAGAAGAAACCGACTACTGTTACTTTCTCAGAGAAAAAGGCGTGAAAAGTTTAATGGTCGCCAATTCTTTGGTCGTACATGAGGGAGCGACTACTTTTTCTTTAAGTAGCAACTTAGATTATATTCGCCGGTATTACAGAATGAGAAATCATTTACTTTTTTCTATGAGATATAAGAACCTGACTAAAATTGAGATGATCAATAAGAAAGGAGGTTTTTTCGCTTTCATAAAATTTTACCTCAAGTGGATCGTTTTTTCTCGCGATAAAAAGAAAGCGCATTATGGCAACCATATAGAAAACCTCGCAGTCATACACGCTAGCTTGGGCATAATGGGGAAAACACTGAGCCCCGAAAATTTTATGCACGATTAATTCGTCAAACTAGCTATTCAAACTAAAAATACAGTGGACTGGATCAATCCTGAATAATTACCCAAAAATCAAAATATCCTCGTGATTCTGCTAAGTGATGGTCTCGACTATGAACTTAGCAGACCGCGAGGGCCAAACAATCTTCGAACGTTTTTACATCTAAGCCCCTCATAAATGCCACGCCCTTTATTTTCTATCATTCTTCCTACATACAATCGAGGCCCTTTCCTAGCGAAAGCCATCGAAAGTATTCAACAGCAAACGGTTGAAGAATGGGAATTAATAGTGGTGGATGATGGATCTACTGATAATACTAGAGAGATTGTTCAGACCTTTTCCGACAAGGACAAAAAAATAAAATACATTTATCAGGAAAATGCAGAACGAAGTGCCGCTCGAAACAATGGAATTACAAATGCTAAGGGAACATACATTTGCTTTTTAGATAGCGATGATTATTGCTTAAATAACTATTTGTCAAACTTTAAAAACTTCATCCTGACGAATGAATCTCCAGTTGCATTATTATTATGCAATTCTTATCTGGACGTGAATGCTCAATTAGAAAAACTACCCACGCCAAGTTTTAAAGAATATACTCCGGCAGAATTTTTTCTAATTAATTCAATCGCAACACCAAGAGTATGTTTGCACAAAGACATAAGCAAGCAATATTTATTTGATCCAACATTGAGCATAAGTGAAGACACCGATTTGTGGGTTCGAATAGCTAGGCATTTTCCATTTCACTATCTGGAAGCATACACATACGCCTTGGTTCAACATGGTGGTAGGAGCGTACATCGTCTAAATACCAATTCGGCGATTAAAAATCTTAAAACTAAAAAACTAATTCTTTCCCGACTTTCTAAAGAAGAAGTCGCAGACAATATTAGGAGAGACATTCTTCATAGTGCATGGTTTCACCTCGCACAAAGCTATTTCGAAAATAGACATTTCTTTGGTCTACTCAAGGCAACTTTCAGGGCTTCCGCTTACCAGCCGCTGACAAGATGGAAAGAGAAGCTCTTTATGATTTATGTGGTACTGAAAACTAAGCTGCGTGTTTCTTCATAGCCGCTGTACAAAACAAACAAACTATACGGGTAGATAGCCAAATGCTCTAAGCCCCTTTCAATGAAGTCGTTTTAAGTAATCTACTTAATAACACAACTTCCATACCTTAGAATTACCAAGTATGAGACAAGCTGAATATTCCATATCCTTCCCATCGCTGAGCAAAGTGTTGGATGCAATTAAGCAATTCTTTGCTTTAATAAGAGTCAAACATTGGGTCAAGAATTTTTTTATATTCTTGCCACTTATCTTCTCCGGAGATCTAGCGTCTCTGGGGCATTATCAAATATATGCACTGTTTGTTTCCTTTTGTCTAGCAGCATCTTCCATTTATATCATCAACGATATCATGGACGTGGATCATGATAAAGCGCATCCTCAAAAAAAGCAACGTCCAATCGCAAGCGGTTTTTTTAGTGTGACAACTGCATTTGTCATGTTCCTTGGTATGTTGCTCCTGTTGACTACTTCTTTCTTTTTTATAGGAGAAGCATTCTACTTTGTGCTAGGGTATTTTATCATGAATATTTTGTATTCATTTAAACTGAAGCAAATTGCAATTATTGATGTCACCTGTATCAGCGCCGGCTTTGTACTCCGAATCATGGCGGGTAGCGTAGCGGCTGGAGTGTACCTCTCACATTGGATGATCATCATGGTGTTTTTATTAACGATTTCTATTGCTTTCGCAAAAAGGCGAGATGACTTTATGGTCGCATTAAGTGAAGAGGCTAATAGGAAATCTATGGTTGGTTACACCATTCAGTTTTTGGATATCGCGAAAGGAATTTCTTTTTCTGTGACCTTGGTTGCTTATATTTTCTTTACCATCTCAATTGAGGTGATGGAGCGATTCAATTCAGATAAACTTTACATCACATCCTTATTTGTTTTTCTAGGTATCATGCGTTATTTGCAAAATGCAATTGTTGATAAAAACTCAGGATCACCAGTGAAGTTACTTTTTAAAGATAGATTTCTACAAATCATTTTGCTAGCTTGGTTTCTAACTTTTATCTTTATCATCTATGGATAAAGTAACGAATTGGGGACTTTACCCCACCGTAGAAGCAGAGGTGTTTCAATCGTCAGACTATAAGGAGTTGAGCGAATTTGTTGCCACTCAGGATCATATTATCCCGAGGGGCAATGGTCGTTGTTATGGGGATAGTTCTTTGCAGAAAAAAATATGTTCAACCTTATCGCTAAATAAATTTTTACATTTTGATACAGAGCGAGGAATATTAAAATGTGAATCCGGTGTGTTGTTGAGCGAAGTGTTGGAGGTGATTGTACCTAAAGGTTTCTTCCTTCCAGTTACGCCAGGTACTAAATTTGTCACAATGGGAGGAGCCGTAGCTTCCAATATTCACGGTAAAAACCATCACATAGAGGGCGCACTTTCTTTGTATGTTACTGGCTTGGACATCTTGACAGAAACTGGAGAAATCATACACTGCTCGCGTAGTTCAAATGCAGACTTGTTTGTAAACACAATTGGAGGAATGGGGCTGACCGGAATTATCCTTAGCGTAAGTTTACAACTCAAAAAAATAGCAAGCAGTTATATTCGACAAAAGTCAATCAAGGCTAAAAATATTCATGCCTTACTCGACTATTTTGAAAGTTATAACGATTGGACTTACTCAGTGGCATGGATTGACTGTTTATCAAAAGGCGATCAGTTGGGGCGATCTATATTAATGGTAGGTGAGCATGCTGAGTTAGATGAACTAAAGCCAAGTGAAGCAGGAGACCCCTTGATGGTCCACAAGAAAAATCAAATCAATGTACCATTTACTTTACCCTCTTTTTCACTGAACAAATATTCAATCAAAGCCTTTAATTTTTTGTATTACAATAAGCAATTTAAAAAGATGGCAGACACTGTCATCCATTACAATCCTTTTTTCTACCCACTAGATGTTTTGGATAATTGGAATAGAATTTATGGTAAAAATGGATTTGTTCAATACCAGTTTGTTATTCCGTTTAAAAATGGAAAAGAAGGATTGGTGAAAATTTTAGAAAAAATAGCAGAAGCAGGCGCCGGATCTTTTTTGGCGGTATTAAAAACGATGGGGGAGGGCGATAGATTTTCTGCGCCTATTTCGTTTCCAACTTCTGGCTACACACTAGCCTTAGACTTTAAGGCCAATAAGAAAACATTTGAATTACTATCTGTTCTTGACGAGATGGTCATAGACTTCGGAGGGCGAATCTATTTGACCAAAGATGCTCGTATGGATAAGAAAGTATTTGAGAAAACTTATCACGATCCTTTTACGCATGGTGAAAAGTTTAGCTCGATTCAATCAAACAGACTATGCATATGAAAGATAAAACATTACTTGAGTTTGTCGGAATAAATGGCAAGAAGACAAGAAATGAGAAGACCCAAACGATCATTGATACACAGGGAGAAATTCAGTCGATACCAACAGAAAAGAACTACCTTAAGCTAATATTGATCACGATTTACGTTGCAGTTGCGGCCTTTGTTTCTTGGTCTTACAACCAACAATCTCTAATCGGAATTGATGATGCCAATATCTATTTTGTATATATGCAAAACTTCGCCGAAGGGCATGGTTTTGTTTACAACCCCGGAGGTGAACGGGTAGAAGGATTTACCTCTTTGCTGTGGACGATAGTCGGTGCTGGTTTCTTCTTTGTTTTTGAAAATCCAATGACTGTACTCTTTGTTACCAATATTCTTTTGATAGCTGTGGCGCTATGGCAGATCGTTGAATATATAGACAACTATTTTGAGGACAGCCGAGTCATTACACCAATATCCTTTTTCTTTTTAGGAGCTTTATTTATTATTCCTGGATATTTTGAATGGACTGTTTTATCGCTTATGGAAACAGGTTTGTGGTCTGCACTACTCACTTTTACTGCGATCAATGTATTAAAATTTGATCCACTGCAAGTGAATCGAAAAAATAATATTGCTTTTTGTACTTTACTTTTATTATTGGTGATCTGTCGTCCTGAGTCAATTTTATGGTGTGGCCTATTTATTATGCTGCGTGCCATAAAGGCTTTTTTAGTGGGAGGTGTTAAGCAAAGTGCAGTGGCTATCATCCCTGCTGTATTGACATTTGTGGGGAGCTTTTTTGCACTCGTTTCTTGGAGAATAAATTACTTCGGTTTTCCTTTTCCAAATACCTACTATGCTAAGGTTTCAGATGAATTTATCTTCAACATCAAGTCAGGTATCTACTACGACCTATTGTCAGGTTTTTATAATAATCCGCTGGTGGTATTGGCTCTATTGCTATTGCCTTTCGTGATTCTTATACGTTGGAAATGGAACAATCTATTAGCCATCTTCGCCCCCGTTTTATTATTTGCTGTTGCTTTATTGACGGTTGTCATCCCGATGTATACTGGAGGTGATCATTTTGCTTATGCTAGATTCTTCCAACCGACTACACCTTTAATATTGGCGGGATTGTGTTTGTCGCTGCGATATTTTACCAGTCATCTAAAGCAAGCTGGAATTAGAAATACTTATCTGATCGTATTATTGATCTTGATATTTACCTCCTTTTTTCCAAAAGAGCCGATCTATCAAAATGTACTAACAAAAGAAACACCTCTTTCCATTGAATGGCAATTTCCAATTTGGGACAAAGCGACAATGGAAGTTATGAATGATTTTTTTAAAGACAATAATCACTATCCATCGCAAGGGGTTTTGAGGGCTGGAGCAAATGCGTTTTACTATGCCGGAATTACCAACGATTTATTGGGACTTAATAATGTTGAAATGGCGCATCGAGATAAAGTCAAAAACAAAAACACGCTGAAGAATCATGGCTCATTTAATTTAGATGTTTTTTTTGAGCAACAACCAGATGTATTTTGGACTAGCGGACAATTTGTAAACCAAGAGGAAATAAGCAATCATAAAATATTCAAAGTACCTGAGTTTGAGGCCAAGGTATTCAGAAATGTACATTTAGATCCACGCTTTTTAGATCAGTATCAAGCAGTTATTATTTCGCATAAAAATTTAAAGCATGCGTTAAAAATATTTGCTTCCACTGAATTTTTAGAAGCCATGGATACTTCCATTTATCAATACCAAAACATTACAATACAGTGAAAACCGTTTTACTACTCGGCTCCAACTCAGATGTAGGCCAAGCCTGCGCCGCCACGTTCGCCAAAAATGGCGCGGATATTATTTTAGCCAGCAGAACAGCCGCAGATTTTCAAAGCCGTTTGGCTGCTGACATTGCCATTCGTTATGATGTAAAAACAGAGACGGTAAGTTTTGATGCTTTGGCATATGATTCTCATCAATCTTTTTACGATGATCTACCAACGAAGCCTGATGTGGTGATTTCTGTTTTTGGAATATTGGGTGATCAGGACTTAGCTACAAAAGATTTTGCGGAAGCTCAAAAGATAATAGACACCAACTTCACTGGACAGGTTTCCATCCTCAACATCGTTGCCAATGACATGGAGGCAAAAGGAGCAGGTACCATCATCTGCGTATCTTCTGTAGCTGGAGAAAGAGGCCGTAAAAGCAATTATTTTTATGGTGCTGCAAAAGCTGCGCTTACTGCTTTTTTGAGTGGTTTGCGAGCTAGACTAGCGATGTCCAATGTACAAGCCATCACTGTAATACCCGGATTTATCAATACCAAAATGATACAAGGTTTAGAAACGCCAAAGCTCTTAACCGCTACTAGTCAGCAAGTCGCTAATGGTATATGGAAGGCTTATCGCAAAAAGAAAAACACAGTATATGTTCTCCCAATCTGGAGATGGATCATGCTGATAATAAAATCAATACCTGAGTTTATTTTTAAAAAAATGAACCTATGATACCGAAAAAAAAAGGAGTTGCTTTTTTTGATTTTGATGGTACCATCAGTTTCAAAGACTCCTTTATCGAATTTATCCGTTTCACACACGGATCTTTAAGACTGTACTTATGCGTTTTGAGCAACGCTCCTTTCATTTTTTTGTTTTACCTAAATCTTTATCCAAATCAAAAATTGAAGGAGCGCTTTTTTTCCTTTTTCTACAAAGGTGTTTCAGAAGATAAGCTCATCCAAGAGGGCAAACAATTTACCAATGAAATACTCAAGCATATTTGCTACGACTATGCGCTCAAACGAATCGAATGGCACAAAACGCAAGACCACGATATCTACCTCCTAACTGCTTCTTCATCCATATGGCTAGGCCATTGGTGTAAGCATAATGACTTGAAAATTATTGGGACTAATTTTGAAACGCTAAACGGAAAATACACTGGAAAAATAGACGGAAAAAATTGCTACGGAATTGAAAAAATAATAAGAATAAAACCAATTCTAAACAATTATAAAGTAAGCTATGGATACGGAGACAGCCAATCCGACAAGCATTACCTCAAGCAAATGACCTACAGCTATCTACAGGCCCTGAAAAATGAAATCCCAGCAAGCAAACTAAAAGCAAGCCACAGGACAAGCGCAGGCTAAAACTATACATCCCCAAGCCTTGGAATCGCTTCCAAAGAAAGAAAAAATTCTACAAGAAAATGAGCGCAAAAATCTCAATACTACTAAGTGTATTAATTCTAATAATACTAACATCCTGCAAAGAAGCACCAAAAGAAATCACCTTCGAAATGCCGAGGGAGATAAAAGCATTCCGATCCGTACTAGACAATCGACCTCGAATACTAACGCTTCCGCTTCACGACAACATGTGGCTGGCCTATGATGTATCATCCGCCACACTCTACAAAGCCTGGAAAGGTGGCGTACACTTCGACGGAGCAGTATACACTACTTCGCAGGGCCCACAGCCAAGTACTAAAGGACTAAGCTATCATACCAAAGAAAAAGAAGTATGGACTTTACTAAAAGATGGGCAAGAATATCAAGCAAAAGTAAATTATCTAGGACATCAATTCAAAGCTGATAAAACAATCATCAAATTTGAATTAATTAGCCCGGAAGGAGATAAGATCAAGTTAACTGAAACACCAGAATACCAGCAAAGTGAAACACAGTCTGGCATCATTCGAAATTTTTCAATACAAAATAATACGGATTACCAACTGGCTTTGTACACAGAAATTGGTGCCTTGGAAAATGTAAATGACTTTAGTACCAACGCAGAGTTTGTCGTAATGGATTCTTTAAAAGAAGAGAATGCTAAAGGAATATTAATAAGCCTAAGCGGGAAATTATTACTAAAAGGTAGCACAACTTCACTTTCGTATAAGCATCACCCTGAATTCGATGCGATCGCTGGAGCAAGGGTGCTTGAACAAATAGAAGAAGACCTTCCGCAAGTCCACCCCGGACTTACTTTAATAGGCAAAAGTGATTGTAAGTCTTGCCACAATGAAGTCAAGAAAACGGTAGGGCCATCCTATATTGAGATTGCCAGAAAATACCACGACACAGAAGAAACCATTGAGCAACTAAGCTACAATATCATCAAGGGCTCTAAAAATAGGTGGGGCGATGCACAGATGATTGCTCACCCAGCACTTGAAAAGGAAGATGCTGAGGAGATGATTCGTTATATCATTGCACTCGATGACAAGGAGGACAAAACGATTGATAAACTAAAACTTGGGATTGAATCCAAAAAATTAGAACTGACAGAAAAATACACAGCTGGGCCAGGTAAAGGATTGATGGCTCATATTTACTATGCGGTACCGGCTTCTGAATTTCATGATTTAGAAAAAAGTTTTAAACCTGTACGCCAAGGGCCAACAGCAGCGCTTCATATTTTATCTCATAATCACTTTGGTGAAAAGACGCAATATCTCTGTGGTGTTTACTCGGGGAGCATCAACATTGAAAAAGACGATAACTATAGTTTTAGATTAATTGCAGATGATGCGGGATATTTATTTGTAAACGATTCATTGCTCATTGATAATGGAGGTAGTCATGCAGCTAGAGCGGTAGACGGTAACATCGAATTAAAGCCAGGGAAACACAAAATTAAAGTATTACATCGACAAGGCTTCGGTGGTGCTTTCCTCTCTCTGCAATGGTTTAATAAAGAAACACAATTATACGAACTGGTTGATTCAGATGTTCTTTCTTTTGATTTGGAAGACGTCAAGGAAACAATAGAATACATTCCTTCTGAAAACGATAAGCCTTTACCGGGGCATGGTAGTCCAGTAAGTGGTTTGCATCCATCCACCGATCTTTTTCAGGCAAGACCTGATGATTTCAAACCCATGGTAGGTGGTATCGATTTTTTGTCGGATGGACGAATGGTTATTTGTAACTGGGAAGGTGATGGGCCTGTGTATCTTATAGAAAATTGGGATGCAGTAAATATTGCGGACATTAAAGTGAAAAAAATAGCCTCCGGTTTGGCGGAACCTTTGGGGATAAAAGTGGTAAATGATGAAATATATGTACTCCAAAAACAAGAGCTGACCAAGCTAATTGATCACGATGGAGATAACATTATTGATGAATATAGAACACATTCCTATGATTGGGATGTAAGTTCCAACTACCACGAATTTGCTTTTGGTTTGGTCTATCAAGACAGTTTTTTTTATGCCACTTTGGCTACCGCAATTTTGGATGGTGGAATGAGTGTACCGAATCAGATAAAGGATAGGGGGAAAGTAATTAAAATTAGTGAAGCAGATGGTTCGGTCGAATTCATTGCACACGGTTTAAGAACACCAAACACCATTTCTGAAGGAATAGACGGAGAAATGTTTGTCGCAGATACACAAGGCGATTGGGTGCCCGCTAGCAAATTGGTACATGTGAAGAAGGATGCCTTTTACGGCACAAGATCAGTTGACCTAGAAGGAACAAAAGATTTGAAGGTGACGATGCCAGTGATATTTTTCCAACAAGATGAAATAGCGAATTCTCCTAGTGGAGCCATCTATCTAAAGAATGGACCTTATGCTGGACAAATGCTGGTTGGTGAAGTTACACTCGGTGGAGTAAAACGATTATTTATTGAAAAGGTAAATGGAAATTATCAAGGTGTTGTATTTCGTTTTACACAAGGATTGGAAGCGGGGATCAATCGAATCTGTGAAGCACCCGATGGTTCTTTAATCCTTGGTGGAGTAGGCGGGCCGGGCACTTGGGGGCATCATGGACGATTATGGTACGGACTTCAACGGCTACAATTTAATGAGCAAGTAACTTTTGAAATGTTTGCACTAAAGGCTTTCTCAAATGGATTTGAAATTGAATTGACCGAAGCATTGGCGGCCAATGAAGAACTAAGGCCAGATGATTTTAAAATAAAACAATGGTACTATCAAGCGACAGCCGAATATGGTGGTCCTAAAATGGGAGAAGAAGTTTTGCAAGCAAACAAAATTAATCTGTCAGATGATAGAAGGAAAATATGGCTTGAAATTCCTGATTTGAAAGAAGAACGTGTCGTATATTTTCAACTCAATCACCAGTTGAAAAGTGAAACGAATCAAAGGTTATGGTCAACGGAAGCTTGGTATACTTTGAATGCAATTCCAATAGGAAAACCACTTATTAGCAGAAATAAAACCTTGACCTCTAATACCAAATAAAGAAATCGCCAAATCGAACTAGCAAAAATGAAAGTACTACATATTATACCTACATTGAAAAAAGGAGGTGCTGAACGATTGGCAATCGACATTTGTAATGCCTTGAATAGACTAGAAAATGTAGATTGTAGATTGATTTATTTTTACCCCGGAAACGATTACAAATTTCTATTAAACGATTTAGATCATCAGCTAATACCAGCTAAATATATTCCATCCATTTCGGGGAAAGCAATTGTTGAAGTTGATAAGCTGGCTACATTTATTAATGATTTTCAACCAGACCTTATTCATAGCCATTTATTTGAAGCGGAATTAGTAGCTCGAGCCGTTAAATATTCTAAGGCGGTGTACTTTTCGCATTGCCACGACAATATGCCACCTTTTACTAGCTTTTCGCTAAAAACCTTATTTAATAAAAATCGACTTCTTAGACTGTATGAGAAATCTTGTTTACTAAAAATGTATCGGCAAACTGGAGGGAATAACTTTATTGCGATTTCCAATGACACACATCGTTTTTTTAAAGAAAACCTTCCGAGCGATTTGCAAAACATTGCTCTTTTATTAAACGCCATTAATGTCTCACTTTTTTTATCAAAAAAAATCAGACAAGCTCCTAGTGAATTATTAAAACTAGTAACAGTAGGTAGCCTAGTGGATAAGAAAAATCAGATTTTTTTGATTGAGGTAATCAAATTGTTGAAAAGTAAGAACATAAAAGTAAAGTTGGATATGTTGGGTGATGGCCCCAATCGAAGTCAAATCCAGAAACGAATAGAAACAGAGGATTTGCAAAACGAAATTCAATTACATGGTATCGTAGATCATGTAGAGCATTTTTTATGGGACGCTCATATTTATGTACATTCGGCCACTTATGAACCATTTGGTTTGGTATTGGTAGAAGCCATGGCTGCAGGATTGCCAGTAGTGACTTTAGATGGTAAAGGAAACAGAGATTTGATAAAGGAAGGTGAGAATGGCTTTATGATTTACGATTCTGATCCAAGATTATTTGTCGAAAAAATCATCAACTTAAAAGACGATAAATTACAGTATTTAGAGATATCGAAATATGCAGTTAATTTTTCTCGCCAGTTTGATATTGATACATACGCTCATGAATTAATGAAGTTATACCAAACACCAAAAAGAGCATCAGCAAGCTATATCCTAAAGAGCAAGGCGGATACTTTAGCCGCTCGCCATTAAAAATTAGATATCTTTTTTAGTTCAAAACTGCCTTCAACTGAACATTCCAATTCCAATTCAAAAATGGTCCTTCCCACAAAAAAAGAAATAATAAAAGACAGAAAGTATTCACTAAAGGATCGCTTAAAGCTTGCTGCTGATCGATTTTTTTGGAATACTTATGAGCTTTCCAAATCAAAGCAAGAAACCTTGCTACATGAAGGAGTGAAGTTGTTTGAGCATGCTTCTCTTGATTTTGAAGAAAGGTCTATTCGGGAATATCTTGGGGGATTAAATGCGATGGATGATTTTGAATATTTGATTAAAATAGAAGATAGTATTTATTTCGATCCCAATTTTGGTTGGGCAATCAAAGACGGGAAAATCATAAAAGAATCTATGCCACGTTGTGAAGTAATGGCATACCCTTCGATTTCAAGTTACCTTAAAATGAAATCTGGATCGGAGAAAGTGATAGAAGTAAAAAAGCTCCTTTCGTTTAGAGATAATGCAGAAGGTAATTATTTCCATTTTTTCGCTTGGGTTTTGAACAGACTTTGGGTGATGGAAGAAAATAACGAGCTTTCGGATGACCTGAATATTTTAGTTTCTGAAAAAATTTATGCAACCACTTATTTTCAATTCTTTTTAAAACATTCCATCTTAAAAAAGCACAAGATTATTGTTCAGACAAATCAGTGGGTGAAAGCAGAGCTCGCTTATTTTGTTCAGCCACATGGATACAAACCAAAATACTGGGAGAACATCAATCAGCTTATTCAAAAATCCTTGAACAGTTCTTTTGTTGCACCAAAGCGAGTTTTTCTGACAAGAGGTGGAAGTGATAATCGACAGTTGGTAAATAAGGTGGAAGTAGAGGCGCTTATTCGAAAATACGATTTTATTACTATAGATACAGCAGGATTAACTACAGAGGTGCAGTTTTTCTATTTTCAAAAAGTAGAGCACTTACTTGCTATTCATGGTGCAGGAATGACGAATATAGTCGCCAACGAAAATTTTTCAAAAGTAAGAGTGTTAGAAATTATGCCTAAGGATCGCATCGCTTCACATTTTTATTGGTTGTCGAATGCACTCGGATTTGATTATCATAATATTTGTCTAGGGAGTGATCAAGATCAAAATTTGAACTTTGTAGTAGACACCGCTAAGCTGGAAGAGGAAATACAAAAACTTTTGAAAGTTTAAAGACGTTTTAGGGATGCGGCCTAAATAACTGTCCGATTTGAGAGGTAAACATTTGAGCTATATTTCTCGAAAAAGCCTCGTCATAGCTCGCTATGCCTACGTTTGTTCGATCATCTAGCTCAATATTTACGATCTCAAATCCGACATTTATTTAATTCTTATCCCTTAAAAAATAGACTAAAGCAACAAAAGTTCATCAAAAAAAGCACTATAATTTTTATCCGCATTATAATCTTTCTCCCAGGTAGACCGCGCATTCAAGCGAAGTTGATTTTTTCCTTCAATAGCTAACTGACTATAGTGAACAAAGGATTGTGCAATTTCCTCAGGGGAAGGATGAGCAGACAATAGGAAACCATTATAATCATTCGAAATGATTTCTGCCACACCACCAACATCAGTCCCGCAGCCCGGAACTCCAAAACTCATAGCTTCCATAATCGAAACTGGAATACCTTCGGAATCACTGGTGTTGACAAAAAGGTCAATCTGATTATTGGCATAAAATTGTAAGGCAACGGAATTTGATAAATACCCTTTGAATATAATTTTAGCATTTGGTTTTTTAGCCATGATCAAACTTGCTTTTTCTTTCAAGCTTTTAAGTAAGGGGCCATCACCAATGTGATACCAAATAATTTTTAAATCATCAGGCAGTAGCTCAATAGCATTCATAATAAGGTGCACTCTTTTGCGCTCAATGATGGCCGAACAACTTACAATTCTTAATACCTCATTTTCTGAAGAAGGGATGGGAATATCAAGATCGAAACGATTGAAAACACCAAGGCGGGATATCTCAATATTTGATATTTTACGATCCCCTTTAAATGCTTCCAAGTACTTTTGACCATCTTCAGAAATAGAATAAACTTTGTCTAGATGCTTGATGATGTATTTTTTGAGTGGAAGATAGGGTGGGCTGTGGAAATCAAAATAAATATCCCAACGATGCGCTCTCGATATACAAGTAGCTTTGGGAATGGCTCTTTTTAAATTAGCTAAAGCCAAAGAGTCATTTGTCAGCCAGTAAGAATAGAAAAATAATTTATCACCTTCAAAAGGTCTGACTAGATTTAAAAGATATTGAGTGATTTGTTCTGATTGTTGAACGGAATCGAGTAGAACCTTAATACAGGAAAAATAATCACTGGCTTTTTGATTACTCAAAATAAAACCAAGTTCCTTAGTAACTTCTGCTTTATATAATTTACTGAAGGAAGTCATTTTTTGGAAAGTAGACAGTTGTTTAGACAGGCGGTGAATTTCAACATTATCTGGTGTCGCTCTAGTCTGACTGTCCTTCAAATTTTCGCAGATGATATGTACATGATCAAATCGCTGGGCAAGAATAGGGAGCTCAGCCTCCAAAAAAGTTTCTCCTTTCCCAAATGGGAAAATCTGAGTCATTAAAAATAATCGAGTTTTCATAAAGTTTTAAAAAGTAAATTGGGGTGAGTAAAAAAGTAATTATTCTGGCACATGATTTTCCGCCTTTCGATTCTGTGGGAGCTAAAAGACCCGCCAGTTGGTTTCGGAATTTTAAGGCATTGGGAATTGATCCGGTCGTAATTACTCGACAGTGGTCTGACAAAAATACTAATTTTTCTGACACCATCAAAGGCTCAAAAAATACAGATACTCTAGTAGAAGTTTTTCCAGAAGGAACGATATTGCGAGTGCCTTATCTACCAGATTTTAAAGATCGGATAATACTGAAATACGGTATGGGACGTTTCGTGATAATACGAAAAATGATCTCTTTGCTTAGTTTGTTTTTTCGATTTTTATTTCCAGTTTTTGATCCGACTCGAAACATATATTTTGCTGCCCAAAAATATTTAAAGGAAGAGGATTGTGATTTTATCTTGGCAACTGGAGAGCCATTTATTCTCTTTAAGTATGCAGCATTGTTGTCTGCAAAATTTGATATACCTTATATAGCCGACTATCGAGATGGATGGACCAGTAACCAAAGTCAGAAAGCGCTAAGCATAGCAGAAAAAATACTAAATGCTTTTTACAAAATTCAAGAACAAAAATATGTAAAACAAGCTGCGTTTATTTCTACGGCAGCTCCCGCTTACGCTAAAGATTTGGAGCTAAAATTTCCAGACAAAGAAGTCAAAGTGATTTACAATGGTTTTGAAAAAGAGGTGCTGAATTCAATTGAAAGCATCGAACAGCAATCAGAGATTTTTGAAATTGCTTACGCAGGAATTTTGTATCCATACCAACAATTAGAGTCATTTTTAGAGGGCTATCAAAAATTCATTGAACTTTATCAACCGAAAACTAGACTCGTATTTTATGGCCTTTCATTCTACCCGCCAATGGTGGATAGAGTCAAGTCTTTTCATACGGACCTATTGCCTTTTCTTTACTTTACAGAAAGACTTCCGTATCCTGATTTGATGAAAGAACTTCGGAAATCTCAAATTATGCTACTTCTTTCAAATGAAAATTTAAATTGGTTAAGTGCCAAAGTATTTGATTATCTGGCAGTCAGACGAAAGATTATTTTAGTGAAAAACGACTTTGGAATCCTTGAAAAGATATTAAAGAATTCAAACGGTGGGGAAGCTATTTCGGACAGCAAAGAAGTAAGTCGATTCTTAGCTAAAAATTATTCTGAATTCTTGGAACACGGGAAAGTAAATCAGGAAACTCGGCTCAATGACTTCTACTCCCGTGAACGACAAGCGGCTTGCTTGGCTGATTTTATTCACAATTATAGGGCTACTCAAAAGGTCAATTTAAAAGTAGTGAAAGAGTGTTGATTTAGAATGTTTTGCAGCAGCAAAAAAAAATATATATTCACCTCTCTCGATCCACACTAGCTTAGTAGACAACTTGGCATTTCAGTATTCAAAACTGACAATACTACATTCACAACAATCTAATTCAACTTCAAATAATGTGCGGCATAACCGGCTTCGTCTCTCCAACCTATCAACTGTCAGATTTAAAAAATATGACGACAGCTATAAAGCATCGCGGTCCCGATGCGGAAGGTTTTTTTTGGGATGAACAAAAACAAATAGGTCTTGGACATCGGAGGCTAAGTATTATTGATTTATCGGTCTCAGCCAATCAACCCTTTTATGCTCAGGATGGACGATATGCTATGGTTTTTAATGGGGAGGTTTATAATTTTCAAGAAATAAAAAAGGATTTACAAAGAGAGAAAAACATTGAATTTAAAACCAATGGTGACACCGAGGCCATCATAGAAGCTTTTGCTCATTGGGGACTCGAAGCTGTGCATCGTTTTAATGGAATGTTTGCCATTGCACTTTGGGATCGTGAGCAAAATGAATTATTCCTTATTCGAGATAGAATCGGAATCAAACCCTTGTATTATTATTTTGATGGAACCCACTTCGCTTTCGCTTCCGAACTAAAAGCTTTGTTGACATTACCTTTCAAAGCAAGCATAAATATGGAAGCCTTGAAAGATTATTTGTTTCTAGAATATGTGCCCGCTCCAAATTCAATTATTAAAGGAATAAAAAAACTAGAAAAAGGGCATTATTTGAAATTTGATCAAAGTACTTTAAAAGTAGAAACCAAGACCTATTATAACTTGGTGGATCAACTTAATCAGACGAATACAGGAGGAAATACAGAAGAAGTACATGCACAAGAATTAAAGTCGAAATTGGAGGAATCATTAAAAAGAAGAAGTATTAGTGATGTGCCCATCGGTGCTTTTTTAAGTGGAGGGACCGACTCCTCATTGATCTCGTCCACTTTCCAAAAATTATTTGATCAACCCATTAATACCTTTACTATAGGATTTGAAGTGCCTGATTTTGATGAGTCCGAATATGCAAAACAGGTCAGTGATCACATTGGGTCGACACATTACTTTTCAAGAATAAAAGATAGCGATTCCATCTCGATGGCGGAGCATATTGTTGAGTATTACGATGAGCCTTTTGCTGCACCGTCTACCTTGCCTAGTTTAATGGTTTGCAAAAGAGCAAAAGATTATGTGACCGTAGCCTTGGGCGGAGACGGAGGCGATGAGATCTTTATGGGATATGGTCATTATAACTGGATGAATCGCATTCAAAAAATTAGAAAGTATGGCGGTGGTAGTTTACAAAAGGTAACTGGATTTATATTAAGTAACGGAAATAACTGGCACAAACGTGCCGCTCGAATATTTGATTATAATGATCCCGAATCCATGTGGTTACATATTTGGTCGCAAGAACAATACATGTTTTCAGAAAAAGAAATTGGGCAACTTTTTGATACAACATATAAGCATCAAACGCTTTTGCCATCCTGGTCAAAAATAAATGAAATGTCCATTTCTTCAGAAGAAAAAGTTTCATTGTTTGATCTCAATCATTATTTGCCTGATAATTTATTATACAAAATGGATATTGCTTCAATGGCAAGCGCACTAGAAGTAAGAGTTCCTTTGCTAGATCACGAATTAATTGAGTCGGCGATCAATATGCCAATGGAGATGAAAATTAATGAGGGACAGCAAAAATATTTAATGAAAAAAATTTTGGCAAAAGACCTTCCTGAAGCATTGGTTTATCGAAAGAAATGGGGATTTCCAGCACCAGTTGGTAATTGGTTGAAGTCCGAACTTAGTTTTCTCATCGAAAAGTATCTCGCTTCGACTGTATTGAAAAAACAAAATTTATTTAATCACAATATCATACAGAAATTGATTACTGATTTTAAATCGGGTCTTCAATTTCATTACAAAAGAGTATGGGCGCTGATCGTATTTCAAATGTGGTATGAAAAATATATGGACAACGATTTATGCAAATAAATATCTTTCTATTTCATCGAATTAATCCGCTTCGTGATCCGCTATGGGATCCGATAGATCCAGGCCAGTTTGAACAACAAATTAAATTCATTCAAAAGAATTATTCCATTGTTCAATTAGAATCTTATTTGGATCAAGCCAAAAAAGTAAAATCTAAAAAACCACTAGCTAGTATCGTTTTTGATGATGGTTACAAAGATTTTATGGATCATGCACTTCCTGTACTTCAGCGATACCGTATTCCATCTTCTATGTATGTCGTTACTAATTGTGCCGATCAAATGGATCTCATCTGGACCTATCAATTAGATTTTCTTTTCCAGAATACAAAGAGGAGGCGAATTCAAATTGACTCAGAAGAAAGGGGCTGCCAGAAAATAACATGGACTACTGATGAGGAGAAAATGATTTTTGCAAAAGCATTAAAACCTCGACTCAAAAAAATAAAAAATACAGAAAGAGAAAACATCTGCGATCAAATATTTAAGCAATTAAACGATATTGAAATTCCCAAAAACCTTTATATGGATTGGGATGAACTTAGAGAGATAAGTAGAGAAGGTGTTACGATCGGTTCACACACAAGTTCGCACGCGATGTTAGGAAACATAGACTCAGAAGAACTGATTTTTTCTGAATTGAAAGAATCAGCTGATAAGATTCATCAGGAATTGGGATACTTTCCAAAAACAATATCTTATCCAATTGGTTCTTATTCTCCGAAAGTTAAAAAAATAGCAGAGCAAGTAGGGTATAAGTATGGCTTGGCCGTAAATCAAGAAAAGTTTAAATCTAAAAAACATGATTTATTTGAAATACCTAGAATGGAATTATACAACGAAAACATTTTGAAAACCTACCTAAGGACAACCAATATTTGGAAGACCGTATCTGCTATGCGAAGTTAAATTTGTGAAAAAGTTATTACTTTTTAAACGGACGACCGAAGTACTGCCTAGCTTGAAATAACAGTAAATCTAATCGTGCTTAGAAATAAATTTTGTCTGCCGGACAGGTCACTATCGTTTCCGGACTAAAAAAAATCCCCACTGAACAATGATGAGAAACTTTACACATCCAATAAACCAGATTTATGAAAATAGTCATACTCGTAGGAAACAAGCCAAATCACAAAGCTTTAACCGCAAAATTAAGTCAAGAATTTGAAATAAGTGGAATCGTTATTGAAAACCGAAAACCAGTAAAAAGAAAGATGAAAGATTGGATAAACGGGATAAAAGACCGCTTCACCTTTTACAAGATACATGCCTCTTGGTCTTCATTGTTGAAACATTATAACCTAACATTTCCAGCATGGCCC
Organism: uncultured Saprospiraceae bacterium; assembly: GCA_937921775.1. Taxonomy (GTDB): domain Bacteria; phylum Bacteroidota; class Bacteroidia; order Chitinophagales; family Saprospiraceae; genus CALGLS01. Next base: position 10,470 of record CAKZUK010000071.1, on the reverse strand, counting down.
AAAGTTGATAACTTAATCGTGGAGCAAATCAATGAAGCCGCCGTTGTCGAATTTTTAAAAAAGAAAAACCCAGACTTAATTTTAGTTTCTGGTACCCGAATTTTAAGTAAAGACTTTCTAAGTCAAATTATGCCAATTGCAAAAATAATGAATTTGCATACTGGAATTTCTCCCTACATAAAAGGTGGTCCTAACTGTACCAACTGGTGTCTGGCCGATGACCTTTTTCATCTTATTGGGAACACAGTTATGTGGATAAATGAAGGGATTGATTCTGGTAATATTATTGCGACCGAACGTACTCGATTTAAAGGAGATGAAACGCTCAATGATATTCACTTGGCCGTGATGGAACATGCGCATGACCTTTACATTAGAGCGGTTAGAAAAGTGGAAGATGGTTATGAACTGAACGCGGTTAAACAAGAAAATATCGCAAAAGGAAAACTGTTTCTGACCAAACGTTGGAACAGTAGAAAAAAGAAATCCTTGCTGCGAAATATTAGAAACAATCGCTTTAATCAGGTCGTCCAATCCTTGCATTATCACGAGAAAGCAAAAGAAATAAATCTTATAGAACTCTAAGTGAGGGAATAGAATTATTTTGATTTGTCAAAGCACTTACTTAAGATGAAAGTAAATATCCTTTACATTTCCTACGATGGAATGACAGACCCCCTTGGTCAATCTCAGGTTTTACCTTATTTGATTGGTCTAAGTAAAATAGGCTACTCGATTAGTTTAATTAGCTGTGAAAAAACAAAACGTTTTGATCTGCATAAATCTACGATCAAAAGTATTTGTGAAAAGGCGAAAATCGATTGGCAACCTGTTATGTATTCTAAGCGACCACCGGTTTTGTCAACGCTTTATGATTTAATGAAAGTTAGAAAACTGGCTTATCAACTTCATACGGAGAAACAATTCAAGCTTGTACATTGTCGTAGCTACCTTGCAGCACTGATCGGTTTACATTTGAAAAAAGAAAAAGGGATACCTTTTCTTTTTGATATGCGTGGTTTTTGGGCAGATGAACGTTTGGATGGTAATATCTGGACTTTGACTAATCCCATTTATCGTAAAATTTACACCTTTTTTAAGGGAAAGGAAATCGATTATTTTTCAAACGCAGATTATACCATTAGCCTTACACATGCAGGTAAAAAGGAAATTCAATCTTGGGATAGTATTCCTAATCAACCAATTCCAATTCAAGTGATTCCTTGCTGCGCTGATCTAGATTATTTTAATGAAAAATACATAAATAAAACCGCGATTGAAGAGCTACGGATTGAACTGGACATTCAAACCAATGATTTTGTTCTTGGATACTTAGGGTCTATCGGTACTTGGTATTGCTTGGAAGAAATGTTGATTCTGTTTCGTCAACTTTCGCAAACCAACGATAAGGCAAAGTTCTTATTTGTTACTACAGAACCGGCGGATATGATTTTGACTGCAGCCAATAAATTAGACATTCCTGCAGAGAAAATTATGATCCAATCTGCTATCCGATCTGAAGTGCCTAGCTATCTCGCTCTAATGGATTGTGGTATATTTTTTATTAAACCAGTTTTTTCAAAAAAAGCCTCATCTCCAACTAAGCAAGCAGAAATGATGGCAATGGGATTGCCGATTATTTGCAATGACATTGGTGATACTGGAAGCATCGTTCGGGAAAATGAATTAGGAATTGCCCTCAATGACTTCTCTAAAAAGGAAATAAACAGAGCACTTAGTGCGATTCCAGAATTAATGAAAATCCCAAAAGATAAAATCAGGAAAGCAGCCATTGATTACTTCGCCCTCTCCAATGGAATTGAACGCTATGCAGAAGTATATCAAAAATGCACGGAAGAAAAATCATTAAACCTTTCAATCCTTAAAAAGCCCAACTTACAAGATTGACCTTTCATTGATTTTTTACCTCAGAAGAGCAATCCCTATATGAGCACTAGGTAGTTGTCAAATGTATAACATCCAATATTAAAAATGCCAAAAGTACTAATCTTAACCCTACACCGTCCCAATAGATCACCTTCCCAGCGTTTTCGCTTTGAACAATATCTAGATTATCTAAAAGCAAACGGCTTCCAATTCGAATGGAGTTTTTTGCTCGGAGAAAAAGAGGATAAAGCTTTTTATGTCAAGGGAAACTTTGTAGGAAAACTTGGCATTTTAGTAAATAGTACCTTGAAGCGCTTGGGTGAAATTTTGAAACCAGCAGATTATGACCTAGTATTTGTGCAACGAGAATGCTATATGTTGGGAACAGCAATTTTTGAAAAATTATTTTCTAAAAAAGCTAAATTAATCTTTGATTTTGATGATTCGATCTGGTTGCAAAACGTTTCTAATGCAAATAAAAATTTAGCTTTTTTAAAGAACCCTAAGAAAACAGATGCCATCTTAAAAAAGTCAAGTTTGGTTTTTGCAGGTAATGAATACCTAGCAACTTATGCCAGACAGTTTTCGGATAGAGTAGAAGTCATTCCGACGACTATAGACACCGGAGGATATCACAACGAAATAAAACAACATCAAGAAAAAGAGCTAGTGACCATCGGTTGGACGGGCACAAGTACTACACTAAAATATATTTCTCTGATTGAACCTGCATTAAAAGAATTAGCAAAAACCTGCAAATTCGAATTATCCGTTATTTGTGATCGGCCACCTGAATTGGAAATCGATAATGTGAAATTTGTTCCTTGGAAACTGGATTCCGAAATTGAGGACTTACTCCAATTCGATATTGGGATCATGCCACTCAAAGATAATAAATGGGCAAAAGGTAAGTGTGGATTCAAAATTCTCCAATACTTATCCTTGGGGATTCCAACGGTAGCTTCTCCCGTGGGAGTGAATGCCGACATCATACAACATGAGGGAAATGGATTTCTGGCAAGTACTCAGGAAGAGTGGACTCAATACCTTAAGCAATTAATCCAGTCAGTAGAACTAAGAAAGAAAATGGGCGCACAAGGCCGCAATACAGTAGAATCAAAATACTCCGTAAACGCCTTTCAGGAATTTTACTTGAAAGCTTTTGAAAGCCTTTTGTAAACAAGAAAGCAACAAAACAAATAACCAAGCTATGTTCTGGGAAACCTACGATATATTCACCCTCAAAGATCTCTTAATTGCCCCTTTTTATCTGGCGATTCTATATCTGTTTGCAAGTTTTAGAAAACAAAATATTCGTCACGAAAGCATGAAGAAATATTTCATGCCTGCTTTTTGGCTAAGAATGTTAGGATGTTTTTTGTCTGTGATGATGTATCAGTATTATTACCACGGTGGAGATATGTTTGGATATCATGATGCGGTAACGACGATGACTAACATTTTTTGGGATGACCCCGCTCTAGGTTTTGAATTGATGACCTGCCGTCCGGAAACGATACCGCCTACTACTTTTATCGAAGTTTGGACATCTGCAGCATCCTATATTTTTTTGGCTTACAAGAATCTCTTATTATGTCAAATAGGGACTTTCGTTGGTTTGGTCACCTTTAACTCTTGCCTAGCCACGGGGCTGATTATGAGCTATTTTTCTTTTGTTGGCTGTTGGAAACTTTTTGAAGTGTTTTATGATCTTCACCCTAAGTTAGAAAAATATTTAGCTTGGGCAACACTATTCATTCCTTCTGTATTCTTTTGGGGATCAGCAGGCTTGATGAAAGATACAGTCACCACTGCTTCAATTGGTTACTTTACTTGGGGGGCATATCATTTATTATTCAAAGGTAAATATCCGATCAAGTCAATCTTGTTTATGGCCATCAGCTTTTTCTTTATGTTCAATATTAAGCCTTACATCGCTATCGCTTTCTTACCTGCTTTGATGGCTTGGTTGCTTATGAGTTTTCAAAATAAAATTAAAAATGAAACAGTAAGAATGTTGGTAAAGCCTGTGTTGATTATTGGTTCACTAGCTGTTTCAATAATAATGTTTCAACAGATTGCTTCCGGAAGTGAAAAATTTTCACCAGAGGCCTTTCTTGAAAGCGCGATGGTCATGCAACAGGATCATGCGAACCTAGGCGGTTCCACTTACACATTGGGTACAATAGAGCCTACAACATCAGGGATGCTAAAAATGGCTCCTTTTGCGATCATCGTTACACTTTTTCGACCTTATTTATGGGAAGCTAGAAGTCCAATACTTTTACCCAGCGCCTTTGAAGGTTTGTTGTCCCTTTTGCTAACGATATATGTTGTTTTTAAAACAGGCCCTTTTAGGGTCTTGGGAACAATCATTTCGGAACCTACCGTATTGTTTTGCTTGATATTTTCATTGGTTTTCGCATTTGCAGTAGGATTAAGTGCATACAATTTTGGAGCATTGGCAAGGTTTAAAATCCCTGCACTACCTTTTTATTTTATTGCCCTCATTATTCTAATGGATCGGGGCAATTTATTGAAACTGGAAACAGAAAAAGAAGGAGAAGACGGGATTACAATTGCTAAAACTCCTGCTCCCGGTACTTTAATTTCGGAGACGATTTAACTTACTAATATTTCAATTCCAATTCAAAGCCCAATTCATTCCCATGTGTAGAATAGTAGGAATCCTAAATACAAACCAGCAAGTTGAAAAACAGCTCCTCCAAAAAATGCGGGACAGCCTAGCATATGGAGGCCCCGATTCCGCACACGAATACATAAGTAAAGAAGGATATCTTGGACTCGGTCATCGCCGCTTGTCCATCTTAGATTTATCAGAAAATGGACGTCAACCTTTCGAATGGAATAATCTCGTGATTTGTTACAATGGAGAAGTCTATAATTTCGAAGAAGTTAAATCTAAAATGCCAGACTATGAGTTTAGTACTGGTACCGATACCGAAGTGATCTTAAAGGCTTTTCATAAATGGGGGAAAGCTTGTGTCGATCATTTTCGAGGCATGTTCGCTTTCGCAATTTGGGATGAAACGAATCGGCAACTGCATTTGTGCAGAGATCGGGTAGGAGTGAAGCCGCTTTATTGGTATCTCAAAGATGGCTTGTTTCTATTTGCATCTGAATTAAAAGCGTTTCATCAGCTTCCTAATTTTGACAAAACAATCAATCAAAACGCCGTTTCACTTTTTTTGCAACAAGGTTATATTCCGGCACCACATTGTATTTTTTCTTTTGCGCACAAATTAGAACCCGGACATTGGTTGCAAATTGATCGAAACTTGAACCCGCTTAAAACGAAGTACTGGAGTGTCAAAGACAAATATGCAGCGTCAGAAATAGATACTAGAGGTGAAGAGGAAATTACAGAAGAACTAGAAAATTTACTGCGCGATAGTTTTAAATTGAGAATGGTGTCTGATGTTCCAGTAGGTATGTTTCTCAGTGGTGGTATAGATTCGTCTTTAGTAACGGCATTGCTGCAAAAAGAATACAAGACTCCAGTAAAAACCTTTACTATTGGCTTTGATAATCCAGATAGAGATGAAGCGCCTTATGCCAAGAAGATAGCTCAACATTTGGGTACCGATCATAGCGAATTGTATTGTACCGAAGATAACATCACCGATATTATACCGCAGTTTGCTGATATTTATGATGAGCCTTTTGGTGATAGCTCAGGAATTCCAACTTACCTCGTTGCTAAAATGGCGAGAGAGCAAGTAAAGGTCAGTCTTTCTGCTGATGGTGCAGATGAATTGTTTGGAGGTTATGCCAAATATGAAATTACTAAAAATTTTTACAAAAAAATAGAGGCGATCCCTCCGGTATTCCGAAAAGGTATAAGTGGATTGCTAAACCAGGTGGATCCCAATTGGCTAGAACGCAACCGACGTTATTTTCCGGTGGTCAGAAATTACAACGATTTAAATAACAAGTTTTCAAAACTACAAAATGCTTTTCTTGCGGAAGATGAACATGATTTCTTCAACCTTGCTTCCGGTTTTTTAAGCCCTGCTCAGGTTCGTCAATTTGGAGCAAAGGCATATTCTAGATATCCTAAAAATGGAATTATAATAGAAAAAGATCGATTGATCTCCTATATGGGGCTCATTGATATTCAAACGTACCTCGAAGGTGATATTATGTGTAAAGTGGATCGTGCTTCCATGCAACATGGCCTTGAAGGTAGAGAACCATTCTTGGATCACCACTTGATTGAATTTGCACTCAAGCTGCCTGATCGACTAAAGATAAATGGAACATCTAGCAAATATCTATTGCGAAAAATCTTATACAAGTATGTTCCAAAAGAATTGATCGAACGACCTAAGCAGGGCTTTGCAGCTCCCTTTAAAAAGTGGATGCTAGGTTCTCTTCGAAATGATATTCAAAACATACCACATGACTTAGAATTCTTAGAAACCTTCCAGCTCGACCAAGCTGCTGTTTCGCAAGTGATGACCAACTTTTTTGAAGAGCGTAAATATGTAAACCCATCAATTGTCTGGTTTTTTTATACTCTCTACACTTGGTATCATCGATGGATGAAATAGAAACAACACAAAGGCTATGATAAACTAGTTTAACCAATTTCTATCATAGAACATGAAAATACAACACACAATACTAATCCTTTTCTTCACCATTAAACTACTGGGACAACAAGAAGTTAGACCAGATATTGAACATGTAATTCGATTTTCAAATCCCATTCCAGCAACGACTGCCGGCACACCAAGTGTTTTTGAAAGTGGCTATTTGGGCTATGTTAATTGCGGACTTGCATTTCAGCATTCTTCAAAACTTAACCCCTATCGCAATTGGGAAAACCCAGATTTCAATCTCGCCACTTATGTTGGTTTAGGTAACCCACACAAATGGTTGGGAATTGGTGTATCCTTTAATTTGCTTGGTCTGTCCAATGAAAATGGAGCAGAAGATAATTTTGGCGAAAGCTCTATTGACTTCCAATTATCACGAGCGATTACTAAAGATATTCATATTGGGATCGGTGTTTTTAATGCAATTCAAGTAAATCCAACACCGATCAACACACTGCGCACTTATTATGTTCAGGCTAGTGGACGCATCCAGCTAAAGGAACGAAATGATGACTTCCTGGACTACTTGTATTTTAATGTAGGACTAGGAAATGGTAAGTTTCAAGAACGTGAATCCTTCCTTAGCCTCAAAAATGAAAACTTCAAATTTTATGGGAGTTTCGCTGTTCAGGTTTTAGCACGGACCAATTGTTTGATAGAATGGACAGGCTCAGAATTAGCATTAGCTGCTTCCGTCATTCCATTTCGAAAATTGAATTTCAACTTTATGACTGGGATTACTGATCTAAATTTTAGAAAAAAACGCTGGATCATAGTTACTGGCTACAGCTTCCTACTTAATAAGAAAAAATATTTGGGCACTATGAACCCAAAGACTATATCTACTTATTTGATATCACCGCAGTAGGGGAGAGACCCTGTCAGTTGCAATATCCCAATTTAGTTTCAGGTGGATCAAGTCTGCGCGTAGCATCACGAAATATGTACCGCTAGAGCGAGCAGAATTTCCTTTAGGAACTAAGAGCGAGTGCAAGCAATTCCAATTAAGATTCTAATTCATATTCTTAAGCCCTCAATTAATTGAGGGCCGTCCCAGAGAAAATTAGATAGACCAAAAACCAACAAGCCTCAAATTTTTTTTAAAACCAAATTGAAAAAAACATGTCAAAGAAACTCGTCATTGTCGTTAGTGTCGATTGGTTCTTCCTTTCCCATCGATTGCCTCTCGCAGAAAAAGCACTAAAAAAAGGCTACGAAGTTGTAGTCGTAGCTGTAGAAGAAGGAAGAAAAGGGGATTATATCCGAAGCTTGGGAATGGAGTTTTATCCACTGCCCACTACGCGCTCAGGAATGAACCCATTCCGGGAACTTCGGGTCTTACTATTCCTGATGTGGGTCTACCTACGTGAACGTCCTGATATCATCCATCACGTGGCCGTAAAGCCAGTGACCTATGGTTCGATTGCTGCCAAGTTAGTTGGGGTGAAAAGAATCGTAAACGCATTATCTGGAATGGGTTTTTTGTTTATCAATGCCAATAAAAACAAATTCGTTCATCGCTTTTTACGGGGCTGTTTTAAGTTTGGATTTTCAAATCCTAATATCCATTTTATCCTTCAGAATGAAGATGACTTTCAAATGGTTAGCGAACTGGGGATACTCAAGCCAGAGCAGTTGTACATGATTAAAGGCTCTGGAGTTAACCTAGCTAAATTTCCATATATAAAAGAACCGGAGACTGAAAAAATCCGCGTACTTCTTCCTGCAAGAATGCTCTGGGATAAAGGTGTTGGTGAGTTTGTAAGAGCAGCTGAGCAACTATACCCTAAGTTTAAAGACAGCGTAGAATTTGTGTTATGTGGCGGTTTTGATGAGGGCTATAAGCTTAGAATTGAAGAAGAAGAGTTGCAAATGTGGCACGATCAAGGCAAGGTGAATTGGATCGGTTATCAGAACGATATGGCCCATGTTTTATCGCAAGCTCATATTATCGTTTTACCTTCCTATCGCGAAGGTTTACCCAAATCTTTGATTGAAGCCTGTTCTATAGGAAGACCCATTATTACGACTGATGTACCGGGCTGTAGAGCAGTTGTTGACGATGGTGTCAATGGATTTTTAGTGCCTTGTAGAAATCGCCAACTTTTGGCGGAGGCTATGGAAAAATTGATTGTAGATAAAGAACTAAGAATGAAAATGGGGATTGCATCACGTGCAAAAGCAGAACACTTATTCTCTCTTGAACAAGTGGTGGATCAAACCTTTTCGATCTACGAAGATGAAGAACCACAGTTAAAATTTGCAGGATTTAATCCAATCGTTACTTAGCGGGTTTTAGTTTTTAATAAAGCTCCTTCTCAATTCAAATTATAGAGAAAATGAAATAGCCGCCTCAATTTTAAAAAACCAAAAATACCATGAAAAAACCACAATTTAAAAGAGTAATACAACTCGAATTAAATGAAATATCATATCCCGTCATCGCAAAAATGATGGCAAAAAATGAACTACCAAACTTTCAAATGATTAACCGTCGCTGGCATTTTCATGAAACTACCAGCGAAACGGATTATGATAAAATAGAACCTTGGATACAATGGGTCACCGCACATACAGGGAAAGATTTTGCTGAACATGATATTTATCGACTCGGAGATGCACACCAATTGAAGCATTCCCAACTATGGGAAACACTTAGTGAGCATGGAATCGAATCAGGAATCATTGGAAGTATGAATACGATCCGTGGGAATACGGAAGGGGGGATGTTTTTTCCTGACCCCTGGGCAGTGAAAAATGATACCTATCCTAAAAAGATTCGACCAATCTGGGATTTGATCTCTTCTCGCGTAAAAGGACATGCCACATCTGAAGTATCGATTATTGATATGTTGAAAGGATTGCAGGCTTGTTTTTCCTTACGAATTCCTCCTCGAATTTACATGACTATTGCCAAGCAAATGTTTCTGCAAAAGAAAGATAAACTTTACAAATGGCGATTGGCAGCAATCTTCGATCTCTTTCAGGCGGAGATATTCAAAAGTATTTTGAACTCTACCAAATATGGATATTATACCTTGTTCCTCAACTCGGTAGCCCATTATCAACACCATTATTGGCGCAACTTCGATCGCTCTCCTTTTGATCCTAATATCAACTACAACGATATTGGGACTGACCATGATCCCATTAGTTTTGGATATAAAATAATGGATCAGATTATTGGAGATATTTTCCGAATGTGTGATGGAGATAAAGACACTTTGGTATTGGTCAGCTCTGGTCTGTCACAAGAACCTTACGTAGAGAAAGAAGCGATGGGAGGAATGAATTATTACCGATTGAAAGATCATGCTGCTTTTGCTAAAATGATTGATTTAGATCAGGGCTATCAGGTATATCCATTGATGAGTCGTGATTGGCAAGTGAAATACGATAGCGATCAAAAACGAAAGGAGGCATTGGAAATTTTATCGGGTCTAAGTATTAAAGGAGAACCTTTGTTTGAGATTAAGGAAAATATCGAGCATTTTATTTTCATAGAAACTAAATTCTATAAAGGCCAAACTACTGGCGAATTCATTAAAGATCGAAAGGGGAAAGCGATTTGCCTTTTTGATGATGTCTTTTCTAACACAGCCATTAAAAGTGGACATCACCGAGGAGAAGGAAATCTATGGGTTTCAAGAGGTGGTTTTTCTCCAACTTTAGATACACATAGTTTTCCATTGAAAGAGTTGTATAACCTAACTTTGGAGGCACTTGGTGTAAATCCAACTGATGATTTCCTACAAAACGAATTAGATAAAATAACTCTAGATGAATTGACAAAGTAAAATAAATAGAAGAATTACTTCTGTTTAATACACTGTAAGCTAATTTTCTTTATGTTTTGAAAGTAGAATTTTTGTTCAAATCGAGGCGTGCACGGAACCTGATAGCCTTAGCTATCAAGGTGAGTACAGAACGAAGAGTTGGATAAAAAGATCTTTTTCAAAAT